>JALTUB010000108.1 GCA_027047745.1 Sulfurimonas sp. | reverse complement strand
TATCTTTCGAGTTTGGTTACTTATCTTTGCAGGTAAACCACGAGATATTGAGCTAAACGAAGCTATCACAACACCCTCAAAGTTTTGGATTTCACTTCCTTTAGGCATTATGGCATTTGCTACACTTTTATTAGGTTTTTATCAAAAAGAGTTAAGTGCTTATATTACAGGCAAAGAAGTAGAGGAGGTTCAAGCAGAATATCTTCTTCCTACTCTTTTAGGTGCTATTTTTATAGTGGCATTTATCGTTTATAAGTTTTATAAAAGCCGACCAGATTTGCGAGATAAACTCTCTGCACAACCCTTTATGAAAGCGATACACAAAGTTTTATTTAATGGTTATTTTATAGAGCAGATGATTACTTGGTTTGTTAAAGTTGTAGTTATCAATTCTATGTCAAAAACTATTAACTGGGTAGATACAAATATCATTGATGGTGCTATAAACAAAATGTTAAATGTTAGTCAATTTATATTTAATCTATTCTCAAAAACTACAACTTCAAAAGTATCAAATCAAGCAGGAATAATGCTTATAGGTATATTTAGTATCTTGATTATTTTATTTATAGGAAGTGTTGTATGAGTTATGAACTTTTAATATTTTTACCACTCTTTGGTTCTTTGCTAATATATCTTCCAACTCGTAATCTTGGTGGAACAAAGTATATCACCTTAGCTCTGTTCATCTATATGTTTTCAAAAACAATATCGCTTTATAACTCTTTGCCAGAACATGGCTATCTACTTCTTGGAAAATATTTAGAAGTCACAAAATTTGATTTTGTGCTTACTTTACAAGTAGATAGACTCAGTGTTATTATGCTTTTACTCACTTCTATATTACTTATCTTAGTAACACTCTCCTCATGGAGCTTAGAAAAAAAACCAGCTGCGTATTTTTCACTGCTTATCTTTTTTAGTGGTGCGATTTTTGGTGTTTTTATGTCCACCAATCTTTTATGGTTTTTCATATTTTGGGAACTAACACTTATACCGATGCTTTTTCTTGTGGGTGTTTGGGGAGCTGAGGGTCGCGTTTATGCGGCTATTAAGTTCTTTTTATATACCCATGTAGCTTCCATGCTGATTTTACTTGCTTTCTTTTTGATGTATAAACAGAGTGGTACTTTTGATATGACACTTATAAAAGAGTCAATGTTAAGCACACCTATACTCATCTACTTTTTACTTTTTATAGGTTTTGCAGTCAAGATGCCACTCTTTCCTTTTCACACTTGGTTACCAGATGCACATGTACAAGCACCTGCCCCAGTCTCTGCACTTCTTGCAGGAGTTTTACTTAAAATGGGAGCGTATGGTATGATAAGACTCGTACTTCTCCTGCTTCCTGAAGCTTCTCATAAATACGCTTGGATTCTTTTAACTTTAGGACTTATAACACTTCTTTTTGCAGGGTTTATGGCTCTGTATGAAACGCATATTAAAAAGATGGTAGCTTATAGTTCTATTTCGCACATGGGTCTTATTGCCATCGCTATGTCAGCGCTGAGTTTTGACTCTTTGAGTGCTGCTTTGTATGAGATGATAGGGCATGCACTTATCATCTCACCACTCTTTTTAATCGCTGGATTTTTCCATCAAAAACTCCACTCATGGGAGATGAAAGATATGGGTGGCATTATGCAAAAAGCTCCTTATCTCTCGGCTATTTTTGTTCTCGCTGGACTTGGAGCATTGGGACTTCCAGGGACTATGGGATTTATAGGAGAGATTTCTATCTTGATAAGTTCTATCAATAGTTTTGGTGCTTGGATAGTCGTTATACTTATTGGCTCACTTCTCTCAGCTTCTTATCTTATCTGGACATTTCGTCGTGTGATTTATGGTGAGATAAGTGCTAAAGTAAATACAACTGATTTTAGCATGAACAGAGTTGAGTTTTTTGCACTTGCAATTTTTACGCTACTTATCATCTTTTTTGGTATCTTTCCATCCTCTCTATTTGAAGCGATAAATCAAGCTTTTAGCACATATTTTCATGCAGGAGGTGCGATTTGAGTGCCTTTACACTTCTGTTTATCTTTGCCGTACTCTCTTTTGGTATTCGTAACCTCAACTTGTTAAAACTATTTTCTCTTATCGTTTTAGGTTTTGGTGCTTACTTTACACTTCACGGTTATCCTTTACCTCTTCATGGTTTTCATCTAAGTAGCGGCATCGCTTTTTTTGAGCTCATTCTTTTTATAGTTTTAGGTGCTTTTGTTTTAAATGAAGATGAAAATATCAACATTACGCAAACACTATTTATAGGAACTGCTTCTATCGCACTTTTAGAGAGCAACACTATACTAAACTTCATCATCTCTTTTGAAGCACTCAGTATCATCTCTTTTATTCTCGTTGCTAATATCAAAAACAAGACACAAGCAAGTGGTGCAGTGAAGATGTTTATCGCTGGTTCTATCGCCACTGCACTTATAGTTTTTGGAACTGCCTTTTATCTCTTTGAGGGACACTCTCTCAACTCAGGACTTGGTGAAGTAGGTAGATTTGGAACTGTTGGACTTTGGATTATGCTTTTAGGGCTTTTTTACAAACTCACAATAGTACCGATGCACACTTGGGCAGCAGATAGTTACGCACAGATAAAAGCCTCACATGCTGCCCTACTCTCAGGTGTTGCAAAAACAGTAGCAGTCATTGCTATCTTTAAAACTTTTTCACCATTTTTACTACAAAACATTGAGTTTAATACACCTATACTTATTACACTTGCCATCATCACAATGACTCTTGGAAATTTTTTAGCACTTTTTCAAAAACGCATTGCGAAAATTTTAGCTTACTCATCTATCGCTCATGCTGGATATATGTTACTTGCTTTTGTGGCAGTGAAGAGTAGTTATGCTTCTACTGGTTTACTTTACATCGCAGTAGCTTATGTATTTATGCAAAGTGCTTTATTTATGCTTATAGGCAACATCTCTAAAGACTCTACAAAGCTCAGTTTAAATGATATAAAAGGTTTAGGACAAAAAGACAAAATAGTTGCCTTTCTCTTTGGCGTCCAACTCTTCTCTTTAGCAGGTGTTCCACTTCTAGCTGGTTTCATCTCAAAGGCTGTTTTAGTCTATGCAGTTGTCGATGTAAACTTACCAGTAGTTGCCCTTGTAACCCTCTTAAACTCTGCTCTTTCTGTTGCATATTATGTATGGATTATTAAGCAGATATATTTTGATGATGTAAACACAGACTATAAACTAAAAAGTTTAAATGCAATGCCACTACTCTCTCAGTTAATACTTTTAGGGGGAACTTTTTACTTTGGTATCTTTGCTTTTGAAATTTTCAAGGTCATTATCTAATCCCAATCATCAAACTTAGAGTTAGTATGTTTATCTTTTTTATATCGTTTAGCATTCTTACTCTTATCAAGTTGATTAGAACTATATAAGAGTTCTTCTTTGATATTATCTATATCTTCATCTGAATCTTTGTAAGATATTATCTTTTTTACTAGGTTTTGCAAATCTTGGAGTTCACCTTTGTAGATTTGTATCTCCTCTGTACGATTTAGAAGTTTAAGAGCATTATCTATTTTTTTATTAAAACCTTCATGACTCAATTCTTGGGTATTTGAGAGATATGAAACCATACTTTTATGAAATCTCTCCAATGCTCTGATATATCGAAGTCTATTAGCATTGTTTACTGCTTTTTGTGAGGCTGCCATTGTTATCCCATTTAGATTTAGTTGCTATAATTATACAATTTATTTTAGGAAAAATCATGAAAAAAATATTTTTATCACTTATCTTACTTAGTATGTCACTTTTTGCAGAAGTTACAACTGAGTATGTATCACAAAAGATAGTTGATTCCAAAACACCTATTGTTGACATCAGAACAAAACCTGAGTGGAAAGAAACTGGACTTTTAAAAGGTGCTATACCTATCACATTCTTTGATGAAAGAGGTGGTTACAATATCAAAGCTTTTTTAAAAGAACTAAATGAAAAAGTTGATACTAAAAAGCCGTTTGCAATTATCTGCCACTCAGGTAGTAGAACATCAATGCTTGCACCTTTTTTATCTAAAAAATTACATTACAATGTTATAAATCTCAAAGGTGGCATGGATTATGCAACAAGAAAATTACACCTTAAAACTTACAGATATATGAAGTAGTTAATATTTTATTAATTACTTTTTAATTTTACTTAATGTTCTTTCACTCCAGAATGTTTTTTTAACACCTTTTACATTACTTTTGATAATCTCGTTTGGGATAAAGTTTACAGTCTCAAACTTTGTAACAGGATTTATACTATACCAATAAGTCCACATATATGCTCGTTTGTCTTTTATACCTTTGACTTTTGTCCACTCTCTTTGTATTATTTTGCTTATCTTTCCATCAACATAAAACTTAGTTTCATAGTTTGTAAAGTGCTTAGTATCGATATAGTCTAAACGATAATCATACCAAGCATTCTCTTTAGGTGTTGCTTTTAAAACATAAACTTTTGCAGTTATTTTTTTATTGTTTTTTGGAAGTTGTTTAGTGTATTTGTTAAGATATGCTTTTTTTATTTTCAGCCTTTCATACTCAAAACTTTTTACACGCGTACCCACAAGTTCGTAGGTATCTTCATCAAGTCTTCTAAGTTTTGCCTCTTCTAAAAATGCAACATCAGCTGCACTATAACCCATATTTTTAGATGGTTCAGCCATTCTTCTTACTTTTCTAAGAGCAGGTAACCACATCATAATCTCTAAAGATTTTTTTTCATCAACATATTCACGAGCTAAAACACCTGTTCCTTTTAACTGGCTAGATGTAAAGACAACAAGGTCTTTTGATTTTGTGATTCCATCATTGTAATCATTGTTTAAATAACGATTTACTCTTAGAACTCTTGGTTTTTTATTTTTAGATTTTCTAACAATTAGTATGCTTTTATGTTTAGTGGCCTTTAAGATTTGGTTGTTTAAATAAAATTGATGATTTACAAAATAGACCTGTTTAGCAACTTCAAGGGCATCTATCTTTGTTGGGTATTTAAGTTTTCTATCTACATTGGCATAAAGTGTTACAGTTAGTAAAACCATCATTAAAAATCGCATATTATAATCCTTTGTAAATATTATAACATAAGATTTTCAAATATAATCTAAAGAACTATAAAAGAGATTTTATTACATTTGAAACACCCTGATGCAAGTTATAGTTAGGGATTGGAAAATCTAGGTTTTCATACTCAAGATTTACACTGTAACGACTTAGATAATCACCTAAAAGTTTTAAGTCAATATTGTCATACTTTTTACACAACTCTTTATCTAAATTTGTTCGTAAAAGTTCATTTGCTTCATTTGACTTTTGGAGTGTAAATGCAAGTGTTTTTAGACTTAAAAAATCATTCCATTCTAAAAATATTTCTGGTGTCAAGTTTTCTACAAAATCACCCTGTGGGTCAAATAAAATCCCCTTATCTCTAAGTGGGATTAATACACTAAGTATAGCTTTTGAGAAAGGAACAACTTTATCAGACCAAAAAGGAGACTCATTTCTAAGTTCAAGTTCTGAGGATATTTTATCAGTTATAGTTTCCAAGTTTTCATTTTTAAAAAGTTCATATGTTTGAGGTTTCATGCTTTTTTCCTAATAATTTATCAATAATTATCGTAATGATACACTTTTAGTATATAATTTCGCTTTTAAAAGGAAATAATCTTGAAACTAAATAAAAGTTTTATAACAAACTCTATCGCTATCATTCTTATACTTATATCTTTTGCATTGCCAGAGTATTCATCTTACCTTCTATACACTGGACTTTTTGCTCTCTCTGGTGCCATTACAAACCAACTTGCTATCTATATGCTTTTTGAAAAAGTACCTTTTCTATATGGTTCTGGTGTTATCCCTTTGCGTTTTGAAGCTTTTAAAGAGTCCATAAAAAACCTGATGATGAGTGAATTTTTCACACTAGAGCAGTTAGATACTTTCTTCTCAAGTGAAGAGAAAAAGATAGACCTTAAACCAATCATCCAAAAAACAAACTTCACTCCTGCCTTTGATGCTCTTTCACAAACAGTTATGGAGTCACCTTTAGGTGGTATGCTTGGAATGTTTGGAGGAGTAGCAGCACTTAATGGACTAAAAGAGCCTTTTATTTTAAAGATGAAAAGTTCCATTGCCGATATTGTAAGTTCTAGTGACTTCAACCAAACTCTAGCCAATCAGATGAAAGACTCAACACTTAGTTCAGATATGATTTTATCCATAGAGAGCGTTATAGATAAAAGGCTAGATGTTTTAACACCAAACATGGTAAAAGAGATAGTTCAAAAACTAATCAAAGAGCATCTTGACTGGCTCGTTGTTTGGGGTGGAGTATTTGGAGGACTAATAGGTTTAGTCTCATCTTTCTTACTTTAGCCCTTGTTTTAGGGCTTTAAGGTTTATGATTTTAAAGTTTTACAACATTTTTTTACAATGTAAATTTAAACACTCAACAACCTCTTAACGGTATCCTGCATAGCACTCTTAAAAGCATCATCTTGTGAAATCATTTTATAAAGTTCTAACTCACTTCGTCTTTGTTGGTTCATTACTTCATCAAATATTTTTACATAGGCTAAATTTCTAGTGTGATAATCAGGATTATCCATATACTTACTTTTAAAGTCTGGATGCTCTTTCATCTTTTGAGCCATATTTAAAAATCGTACTCTTTGTTCCTCTGGTGTTGCATCCCACCCCTGAAACCATCTTTCGTTAAAACTATTTATGATAACATCTAAAGGATCTTTTTCTTCCTCTTCACCATGTGTACCTCTAGGGTTAGGGTTTTGTGGGTCAAGTTGGGTTTCGTTGTCATCTAGTCCTATGCTACTATTTAGCTTCACTCTTTCTAGCCCATATGTAGATAAATCAACTGAATTGAGAAGTTCATCAAGTGCATCTTGATTTTTATCTTTTATAATAAGCTTGGGTATTAG
>JALTUB010000107.1 GCA_027047745.1 Sulfurimonas sp. | reverse complement strand
GTTATACATTTTGCACAACCAGTTCCTAAAATCTCGATTTTAGTTGCATTTGGAGATGACCATGAAATATTTTGCTGTTTTTTTGCAGTCTCTAAGCTTGATGCCTCATCTGTGTTTGGAATACAACAAGATTGAGCATTGTCATTTTTTGCAGGAGTTGCACAACACCCTGATGCTGGATCACAAGTACCCATCTTTGTCTCAAGTGGACACCAGTTTAGAAGACCAGTTATAAGTGGTAATACTCCAAGATAAAACCATGGTATCTGGCTATATACTCCATACGAAACTAGGGCTAAACCTACTACTATTCTTACTATTCTATTTGTACTCACTTTCTTATTCCTTATTTTAAAATATAGTTAAAAAGATACCCGATGCAAATAATCCCTACACCTACTATCCCAAAAAAGATACCTATCAGTCTAACATGAAGTATCTTTTTAAGTATCATAGCTTCTGGAAGACTTAGTGCAGTAATCGCCATCATGAAACTAAGTGCAGTTCCAAGTAACATTCCCTTATCTGTAAGAACTTCCACAAGTGGCATAACACCAGCTGCATTTGAGTACATGGGGATACCTAAAACAACTGCAAGAGGTACAGAGTACCAACTCTCACCACCAGCATATTTTGCGATAAAGTCTGCTGGAACAAAACCATGTATAAAAGCACCGATACCTACACCTATAAGTACATATATCCATATTTGTTTGAAAATATCGTAAGTATAGCTCCAAGCTTCTTTAACCCTCTCTTTTTGTGTTGTTTTAACTGATGTGTCATGAACCTCACCTTCCATAGGTTTTACATCCATTAAGATATATTTTTCTAGGTTCATTTTTCCTATAACAAAACCACCTAAAATGGCAACAAGTAGTCCAAAACCAATATAAATTGCTGTGATTTTCCAGCCAAAGAGTGTAAAGAGCAGGGCAATAGCTACTTCGTTGTTCATAGGAGAGCTTATCAAAAATGAAAAAGTAACACCTAAAGGGATACGAGCTTGAATAAAACCAAGAAACAGAGGAATGGCACTACATGAACAAAATGGAGTAATGATACCAAAAAGTGCCGCAAGGATATTTCCATAAAATTCTGACTTGCCTTGTAGATAAGAGCGAACATACTCAGTATTGAAATGAGTTCTAAGATATGAGATTACAAAAATTATAAATAGAAGTAAAAAGAGTATTTTTATAGTGTCATAGATGAAAAAGTTTACAGTTTCATTGACTCTTCCAGTCAATTCAAAAATATTAAGTGTTAAATTATCTACTGCTTCTTTAAACATTATAAGCCTCTTTTTTACAGAATTATACTTAGTTTTAATTAATAAATCAAGATATATTGATATATTGTAGTTTAAAAGGTGATTTTAATTTATATATTTGCTATACTATCAAAGATAAATAGATATAAAAGCTGAATATGACTTTGAAATATGTAGAACCAAAACCAATAATTTCATATACTGGGATAGAACTAGATAAAAATAAAGAAGATAAGTCTTATACTTATGATGATAAACATGAGTTTTCACACTTTGAGATTATGGATATTTTAGAAAAGTATTGTGAAAATTTTAATGAGTTTATGCATGTGCTTCACTCCTTGCAGGGGTCACTTGCAGAGAAAAAATTCCCTATAGACACTAAGTTGGATGTAATTTTAAAGGCCGTTAGCATAATATAAGAAATACTATTAAAAGTTATTATTTGACATTATGATTATTTTATTGTATAATTTCACTCAATATTAATTATAAAGGAATAATATGAAAACAATAATATTAACGATTTTAACACTAACTTTAACTACAAGTATTTTTGCATCTTCTAAAGTAGCAAAGGATGAAAGACTTTGTAAAATCTTTCAAGAAAAAGCAATTAACTACAAAAAAACTATGCGTCAAGATGCATATGCTATACAGACTTTAAAGTCTTATAAACAAAGAGCAGAAACTTTCTGTTCAAAATAATACCCGACTTACTAAGCCATAGAGCTTAGTAGGTCATATTACTTCTTACATCCCTTCTCTTAACAAATTTTCTGAAATCATCTCAACGACAAATAATTTTTTAGATATAATTATACAATTATAAAAAGATATAGGATTTTCTTTGAAATATACAACTGAAGAATTAACACAAAAAATAAATGAACTTAAAGAAAAACTTAGTGTAACCGTAGTTTCTCATTTTTATCAAAGAGATGAAGTCTTTGAGATAGGTGATATAACTGGTGATTCACTAGAACTAGCAACACGAACAAGAGATGATGATTCTGACTTTGTACTTTTTTGTGGCGTTGCATTTATGGGGCAAAGCGTCAAAGTTCTTTCTCCTCATAAACGAGTAGTTATGCCTAAATTGGCCTGTTGTGCTATGGCTAAGATGATTGATGGTTTATATTATGATGATTCTGTAAAATATTTAGAAGAATATGGTATAAAAAAAGAGAATATCTTGCCTATCACTTACATAAACTCTAACGCAGATGTTAAAGCCAAAGTAGGTGAGATGGGTGGAATGGTCTGCACAAGTTCAAATGCAAAACATATCATTACAACTGCTTTAGACGAAGGAAAGAAGATTTTGTTTGTTCCTGATAGATGTTTAGGGCAAAATATCGCAAATCAAATGGGCTTAAAGTCAATGGTAATAGGTGAAGAGGGCGATCCAAATGATGCAGATATTATCTGTTATGATGGTTTTTGTTCAGTTCATCAACTCTTTACCATAGAAGATATAGAATTTTATAGAAAAAAATTCCCAGGCATCTTGATAGCTGTTCACCCAGAGTGTGACCCTAAGATTTGTGATGCTAGTGACTTTGTTGGTTCTACTTCTCAACTTATAAAATATATAACTGAACTTCCCAAAGAGCAAAAAGTGGCTGTCGGTACAGAGTTCAATATGGTAAATCGTCTGCGTCCTAAAAATACTTATATCTTGTCTTCAACAAAACCAGAATGTCCAACTATGAATGAAACAACGCTAGAAGATGTCTATTTGACACTAAAAGCTATAGATGATGGTGAGCCAATAAATGAGATAGAGATAGATGAAAAAACTCAAAAATGGGCAAAAATAGCTTTAGAGAGAATGTTGTCACTATGATAAAAAAGTTTGTAAATGAAGCTTTAGCAGAAGATGTTGGTCGTGGCGATTTATATGCTTTAGTAGAGCCTTCTGTAGATGCTAGTGCTAAAATCATTGCAAAAAGTGACGGTGTAGTTGCTGGTGTGAAATATATAGATGTTCTTGCCCAAATACAAAATATAAAAATACAATGGCTTAAAAATGATGGTGAGAGTTTTGTTTTTGGTGAAATCATCGCTAGAATAAATGCAGATTCTCATACTCTTTTAAAATGCGAAAGAACTATCCTAGATATACTGCTTCATGCTAGTTCTATCGCTACTTTGACAAGAGAGTATGTTGAATTGATAGAGCCATTTGGTGTAAAGCTTTTGGATACAAGAAAAACAAGACCACTTTTGCGTGTTTTTGAAAAGTATGCAACAAGAGAGGGTGGAGCAGTAAATCATAGGATGGGACTTGATGACTCACTCATGATAAAAGACACTCACCTTAAAACTATACAAAATCTAAAAGCATACATACAAGAAGCAAGAAAATATATCCCTTTTACGGCTAAAATAGAAGTTGAAGCAGAGAGTTTTGAAGTAGCAAAAAGTGCTATGGAAGCTAAATGTGATATTGTCATGTGTGATAACATGACACCAGAACAAGTAAAAGAAGTAGTTTTGTTGAGAGATAAAAAATATCCACATATACTTTTAGAAGCAAGTGGAAATATATCTCTAAAAACTATAGAGTCTTATGCTAAAACAGGTGTTGATGCCATAAGCTCTGGCTCTTTGATTCACCAAGCAAACTGGATTGATTTATCAATGAAACTTGATTAAAAAATCGTAATAAGTATATTTTAAATGGCAGACGATCAGGAAAAAACAGAAGAACCCACTGACAAGAAGATTGAAGATGCCAGGAAAGAGGGGAATGTCCCTAAATCTCAAGATGCTTCAGGAGTTATCACTCTTTTTGTAGCTATTTTATCTTTTTTAATGCTTTTTCCTTATATGTCAATGCATATAATTCTTCTTTTTAAATACTACTTTTCCCTTGTAGGTACTCCTTTAGATAAACTTTTCATGATAGATATTGCTATAGTAACCATAAAAGAATTTTTACTTATAATCATGCCTTTAGCTTTAGCTGTTGCAGTTGCAGGTGTTATTGCTGCTCTTGCACAGTTCGGATTTTTGTTTACAACTAAGGCTATCATGCCTGATTTTAAAAAGATAGATCCTTTAAAGGGAACTAAAAACCTGTTCTCAACGAAAAAGCTAATAGAAGGTATAAAGATTACCTTTAAATCTTTTACAACCTTAGGTATAGGTTTTATTTTCTTTTTTTATTTTATTCAAGAACTTCCAATCGTTGCTCTTTTTGGATTGCATGACCAGTTAGAGTGGCTCAAAGGCAAGATGCTTATTATTGCCTTTGTTATGCTTCTTATTATATTCGTATTTGCGATTATAGACATTATTATTGTAAGAAAACAGTATTTTGATGGGCTGAAAATGTCAAAACAAGAGATAAAAGATGAGATGAAAAACATGGAGGGAGACCCTATGATAAAATCAAAAATCAAGCAAAAACAGATGGAGATGTCTCGCCAAAGAATGATGTCAGAAGTTCCAAATGCAGATGTAGTCATAACTAACCCTACTCATTATGCTGTAGCTATAAAATATGATGATGAAAAGTCTCATGCTCCGATAGTAACAGCAAAGGGGATAGACCATGTTGCTCAAAATATTAAAAAAATTGCGCGTGAAAATAGTGTACACATAGTCCAAAATCCACCACTAGCTAGAAGTTTATACGCTGAGGTAGAGCTAGAAAAACCAATCCCCGAAGCACTTTTTGGAGCAGTAGCAGAAGTCCTTGCTTATGTTTATAAGATGAACAAAAAATAGTATTCTTAATAGCTTATAAATGAACAATGATATATAATGTCACTTCCAAATAAAGAGTTTTTATAATTGATATCATTAAAAGAAATAGAAAAAGCAAATAATATTACAATATTGACTGACTATAAATCATTTGCAAATGCTAGTGCTTTATATACTCATATACTTAGGCTTCACAAAAAAGTGAATCTAGTATCTGAAAATAGTAACTTAAAAGTAGCACTGTTATGTATCCCATGGTTTGATAAAGTAAGAACTACAGTAGGTAGTTCATCTGAACTTATTATAGACATGAGCTTAGAAGATGACTCATTGTATGATTTGTTAAAAAAAGAAAATATTGTTATAAATAAAAAAATGGCAACAGCCTTGTATGCAGACTTTTTACTAAGGTATGATGACTTTTTTAGTGATGAAGTTGATGGCATGGTTTTTGCTAGTGTTAGTGAACTTATTGCTTTAGGTGCAGAGTATAAACTCTGTAACAAAATGATAAAAAAAAGTATACCACTCTCTTTGATACGATTGAAGTCAATACTATTTAGTGGTATGCTTTTAAAAGAAAATGCAAGTTTAGCAGTATTAAAAATAGGATTGGATGATTTAAAATCATCTGGTGCTTCTTTTGAAGATATAGATACAATTATGAAAGAAGTTTTAAATATAGTTCATGTAGAAAAAGTTGTTTTGCTTGACGGGGACAATGAAAATAAATTATTAAAGGAAATATAAATTGAGTAGAAAAAATAATAAATCATCATTTCTAAGTTTACTAATATTAGTAGCAATAGTAGCAGGAGCTTTGTTTGTGTATTTTTCATCAACATTTGAAAGAGTAGCACCAACAATAAAATTAAAAAACAATGGCTATTGGAATCTTAAAAAGCCATTACAACTTACTATCACTGATAATAGTGGTATAAAAGAGTATAAAGTCTCTTTAAAGAGAAAAAGTGGTTTAGTTGAAATGGCTCATGAAGAACCATTAACAGAAGATAAATCGATAAATATAAAGTTAAAACCACCTAGAACTGCTTATACGATGAAAGATAAAGATATAGAAATAATTGTAACTGTAAAAGATATAAGTAAGTGGAATTTTTTAAAAGGTAATAGTTCTACAGAAGTATTTAAGTTACATATTGATAAAAGAAGACCAAAATTAAGCATAGTTGCAAATTCATATAAAATTTCTCATGGTGGAGCAGCACTTGTAATTTTTGAAGCTTCAGATGAAAATATGGATAAACTTTATATAGAAACTAATAAAAAAAGAAAGTTTAAGGCAGAACCATTTTATAAAGAGGGCTATTATATTTCATTGATTGCATGGCCAATACGCAGTTCAACATTTAGAGCTAACATTGTAGCTAAAGATAAGGCTGGAAATGTTGCTGAAACATATATTCCTCTGTATCTTAAATCAAAAGATTATAGACTCTCAAAAATTACAATAAAAGATAAATTTTTAAAGGGTAAGATAGCTGACTTAGCTGAAGAGTTTGAAGAGACTCAAGGTGTTTTTAAACCTTTAGAACAATTTAAAATCATAAATGAAGATGTAAGAGCTAAAAATGAAGCTTTAATTCATAGGCTTACTTCAGAAGTTCCAAAAAAGATGATAAGTAATTTTAAAATAAAACCTATGTACCCACTTAGAAATGGTCAAGTTGTAGCACATTTTGGTGATCACAGAAAATATTATTATAATGGTAAATTTATAAGTGAAGCTTATCATCTAGGTTTAGATTTAGCTAGTCATGCGATGGCTCCTATTATTACAAAAAATACTGGAACAGTAGTTTTTACGGACTATAATGGACTTTATGGTAACAACCTAATAATCTCTCATGGACTTGGATTATATACAATTTATGGACACTGCTCTAGCATAGATGTAGCAGTTGGAGATAAGGTTGCTGCCAATACTAAAATAGCAAATACAGGTAAAACTGGTTATGCTATGGGAGATCATTTACATTTTGGAGTATTGGTTCAGGGTGTTGAAGTGCGTCCACAAGAGTGGATGGATAAACAGTGGATAAAATTAAATATTACAAATATTATAAAGAGTGCTAAAAAAATTATAAATCAAGAATAGGGGATTTAGATGTATCAAACAACTATAAAAAAGAGTGTTGAACTAGTTGGAATAGGGCTTCATAAAGGATCTCCTGTAAAACTAAGACTAGAACCATTGGAATCAAACAGTGGCATAGTTTTTTATCGTAGTGATGTTGATGTCTCCATACCTCTTATCCCAGAGAATGTTGTTGATACAAAGATGGCAACAGTTATAGGTAAAGATGGTCATGTTATTTCTACAATTGAGCATCTTTTATCTGCTGTTTATGCTTACGGTATTGATAACTTAAGAGTTGTTGTTGATGCTGATGAAGTTCCTGTAATGGATGGAAGCAGTGCAAGTTTTTGTATGCTTTTAGATGAAGCTGGTTTAATACAACTAGATATTCCTAAAAAAATAATGCGAATAAAAAAAGAGATAGAGATAAAAGAGGGTAAAAAGTATGTGAAGTTATCACCTGCTCCTGATTTGAAGTATGATTTTACTATAAAGTTTCCTCATCCTGTTATACAAAAACAAGAACTTACTTTAGAACTTACTAAAGATAGTTATAAAAAAGAGATTTCTCGTGCTAGAACATTTGGATTTTTACATGAAGTGCAGTATCTTCGTTCAAAAGGTTTAGCACTTGGTGGCTCTTTAGAAAATGCTATTGTCTTAGATGAAAAAACTGTTCTAAATCCTGAGGGTTTGCGTTTTAGTGATGAATTTGTAAGACATAAGATACTTGATGCTATAGGTGATATGTGTTTGATTGGTATGAACTTTATTGGTAATTATGAAGCAATGGCTGGAAGTCATGATTTAAACCATAAGCTTACACTAAAATTATTGAAAGATGCAGACAATTATGAGATTGTAGAACTTGTCGGTGCAAAAACAGCAGAGCTAGAAAAAGCATATGCTTAAAAAAGTAGATATACTTTTAGTAGCTCTGACATCTCCTATAAAGATAGGCGTTTATGAGGATAAGGAACTTATCGAAACTATAGAGTCTCATGAGAAAAGTTCAGATATTTTGCCGAGTATTTTTAAGGGTTTATTTGAAAAATACAATCCACAAAATCTTTTTTATGCAAATGGACCAGGTAGTTTTATGGCGATAAAAGTTGCTTATATATTTTTAAAATCTTTGAGTATTTTGAAAAAGATACCACTATATGCAACAGATGCTTTTTATTTTAATGAAAACCAACCAATAAAAGCCGTAGGAAAGCTATATTTTGTTAAAATTCAGTCAGAAATAAAAACTCAAAAGATAGATGTAGCAGTAGAAGTTAGTTTTAACCTTCCTAATAAGCTTCATCCTAAAGAGTTTAGTACAAATACAGCACCTATGTACATGATAGGTGCTGTTGGATAGGGAATAATTTGACAATAAGCGTACCAGCAACTTCTGCAAATTTAGGGCCAGGTTTTGATTCTTTGGGACTTGCAGTCGAACTTCGTAACAGAGTAGAGTTTCATCCATCAAGATTTTTTAGTGTTAGCATTAAAGGTGAGGGTGAGAATAACCCCCGTTTAAAAGGCAATAACCTTTTTGTGAGTATATTTAACGAGCACTATACTCGTCTAACAAAAAAGAAGCAAAATTATAAATTTAATTTTTATAATGAGATTCCTATGTCAAGAGGACTTGGTAGTTCTTCTGCTGTTATTGTAAGTGCGATAGCAAGTGCTCATGAAGCAGCCAGTATAAGAGTTTCTAAACGACGAATATTAAATCATGCACTTGTTTATGAATCTCATCCTGACAATATTACACCTGCAGTAATGGGTGGCTTTAATGCTGCTGCAGTTGAAAAAAACAAGGTTTTTTCTCAAAAAAAACATCTTCCTGATTATATAAAAGCAGTTGTAGTAATACCAAATAAACAGATGAATACTGCAAAATCTAGAACTGTTCTTCCAAAATCATACTCAAAAGAAAATGCAACTTTTAATCTATCTCATACAGCATTAAGTGTAGCTGCATTTTTTAATGAAGATTGGGAGATGTTAAAACTTGCTTCTCAAGATAGATTTCATCAAAAAGCAAGAATGAAGACTCTTCCTGAATTGTTTGCAGTTCAGAAGATTGCTTATGAAAGTGGTGCATTGATGAGTACCTTATCAGGAAGTGGTTCTACATTTTTTTCTATGGTTTATGATGATGATGCAGCTATGATTGCCAATAAATTTAAGCAAAAATTTTCAGACTTTAATGTTAAGGTTTTGGATTTTGATAATAATGGGCTTATAATAGAGAGATAAACTCTATTAAATCAAGTAAAATTTAGATATAATGGCGAAAAATTTTCATACACCAATTAGAATGTGTGTTTCTTGTAGAAATAGATATGAACAAAATACTCTAATGAGACTTCAATGTATTGATGGTTCACTAGAGTATTTTAATGGAAGTAAAAGAAGTTTTTATATATGTAAAGTTTGCCTTGATAATGATAAAAAGATTGCTAAGTCGCTCATGAGACAATGCAGAAGTTCCGACAGAGATAAACTTACAAACAGACTAAAGGAGATCATCACTGATGACAGATAAAGTTAGTATTAAAGAGATTGCAACAGAGTTAGGAATAGCTTCTAAAGATGTTTTAGAAAAAGCAAAACATATGGGGATTGCAGTTAAAGCAGCACACAGTAAAGTTACTATGGAACAAGCAGAAGATATTGCTAAGTATATAATGAATGGTGATGAAGAACAAGCTCCTGCAGCTCCTAAGATAGTAAAAAAAGCCAAAGATACTAAGCCAAAAGAAGATGAAACTCCTAAAGAAGAGAAAAGTTCCAAAGTAGAAGAGACTGCTACGGAAGAAGTAAGTTCTAAAGAAACAGCTAAAGAAGTTGCATTATCAGAAGTTTCAAAAGTAGATGAGCAAGCAAAAGAAGAAACTGCTCAGACTAAAATAGAACCTGTGGCAAAAGAAGCAGTTGTAGAAAAAAAAGTTAAAAAAACTATAAGCACTCTTAAAGTAGTTACACCAACTGTAAAATCAGGTTTAAAGAAAAGTGGTTTAAAGATTGTTAAAAAGAGAAGACCAAAAGTAGAAGAAAACTATAATCTACCTCAAAAACAGGGTAAAGTATCTTCTTATGGAAAAATGAGTGAAGAAGTTTTAGCTGAACTAGCACAAAAGAAAAGAAATAAGCAAGCAGGTAGATCAGCAAGTAAGCAAAATCAAGGTACTAAACTTGATATATTTGGTGGTGCTATGTCAGATGTCTCTATGGATATGGATGATCAAGTTACACTACTTGACTTGAATGCTACAGAGCGTGCTCCACTTCCTGTTGAAGAACAAAGAAAACCAAGAGCTCCTAAACCAGCTGGTAGAAATGGTAATAAAAAAGCAGCACCTCGTGGAAGAAGAGTTAGAAAAGATGTTAAGAAAAAGTATAAAAAAGCAGATCACACAGAAGAAGTTGTAACTGAAGTTGAAATTCCAGAAGATATTCGTGTTTATGAGTTTGCTGAAGCACTGAAGCGTCCTATGTCAGATATTATCAAAGTTCTTTTTGATCTTGGCATGATGATGACTAAAAATGATTTCCTTGGAAATGATGAGATTGAGATTTTATCTGAAGAGTTTGGTGTAACAGTTACTATTATTGACCCAAAAGATGAGTTTACTCAAGAAGAGTCTGATATTGAAGAAGATCCAGATGCAACTGAGCGACCTCCTGTTATTACAATAATGGGACATGTCGATCATGGTAAAACTTCACTACTTGATGCTATTCGTGAAGCAAAAATAGCCGATGGTGAAGCTGGTGGAATTACACAACATATAGGTGCTTATACAATAGAGCAACAAGGTCGTGCGATAACATTTTTAGATACTCCGGGACATGCTGCGTTTAGTTCAATGCGTCAGCGTGGTACAGATGTAACAGATATAATTGTTATAGTTGTTGCTGCAGATGATGGTGTTAAGCCACAAACAAAAGAAGTTGTGAAAATGGCTCTTGAATCAGGTGTTCCTGTGATAGTGGCACTTAATAAAATGGATAAAGAGACTGCTCAACCAGATATGGTAAAAGGTCAAATGGCTGAGATAGGTATGAATCCAGCTGATTGGGGTGGAGAAGTAGAATTTATTGCTGTTTCTGCAAAAAGTGGACTTGGAATAGATGATTTACTTGAAAATATTCTTTTAACTGCTGATGTACTTGAACTTAAAGCAAATGTAAATGCTATGGCAAAAGCTACTGTTGTTGAATCATCATTAGAAAAAGGTCGTGGAGCTGTAGCAACTGTAATCGTACAAAATGGTACTTTGAAAGTTGGTGATTATGTTGTTTGTGGTTCATCACATGGTCGTGTTAAAGCCATGATGGATGAAAATAATAAACAGATTAAAGCCTTGTTACCTTCTCATACAGCAGTAGTCGCAGGACTTAATGAAGTTCCAGCATCTGGTGAAACAATGAGTGCTATGAATAGTGATAAAGAAGCAAAAGAGTTTGCACTTAAGCGTCATGAGTATGATAGACATAAAGAACTTTCAGTAAGTATGAAATCTACATTGGAAGATATGACATCTATGATTGCCGAGGGTAAATTAAAATCACTTAAAATTGTACTTAAAACAGATGTTCATGGTTCCCTAGAAGCTATTAAATCTTCTCTTAGTGAGCTTAGAAATGATGAAGTTAAAGTAAATGTTATCTCATCTGGTGTTGGTGGTATAACAGAAAATGATGTTGAACTTGTAAACAACTCTGAAAACTGTGTTCTTCTTGGATTTAATGTTCGTCCAACTGGTGCAGTTAAAGCTAGTGCAAAACAAAAAGGTGTTGAGATTAAAACTTACTCAATCATCTATCAACTTCTTGATGATATTACTGGAATGCTAACTGGTATGATGGCACCAAAATATACTGAAGAAAATACTGGTCAAGCAGAAGTTAGAGAAGTATTTAAAATTCCTAAAGGAATGGTTGCAGGTTGTATCGTTAATGATGGTAGACTTATCCGTGGTGGTATGGTTCGTGTTATCCGTGATGGTGTAGTAACTTATGAGGGTGAACTTACTTCACTTAAACGCTTTAAAGATGATGTTGAAGAGATTGGTAATGGTTATGAATGTGGTGTTGTTATCAGTGGATATGATGATGTTGTACCAGGTGATGTACTTGAAACATTCAAAAAAGTTGAGCAAAAAGTCAGTCTTTAATGACAGAAGCACAGATAAAGCTAAAGAGAACTGAATCAGTTCTCTTAGAGTTAGTTCCACAAGCACTTGGTGCTATGAATGATAAAAGACTTCATGAACTAAATATTATAGAAGTTAAATGTTCTCGTGGTAAGAGTGATGCAAAAGTTTATATCAATCCAAATGAATATACAGAGCAAGAAAAAAGAGATTACCTAAAACTTTTAAAAAAGGCTCGTCCTATAGTAGAGACTTACTGCCTAAAAGACCAAGGTTGGTTTCGTTGCCCAAAATTTACTTTTGAGTTTGATGAACAACTAGAAAAATCAAGAAATATAGAAGAACTTTTTAAAAAAATATCTAAAACGACAAAATCAGAGGAAGAGTAGATGAGTTTACAAAGCGATATAAAATCACTTGTTGAGTCAGTAGGTTTAGAACTTTATGATGCAGTTATTGTAAATGAAGGTGAAGAGACAATTTACAGAGTAAATGTAATTTCAAAAGAGATTGAAAATGCAAAACGAAAAGGTGTTAGCCTTGATGAGTGTGTTGAATTAACTCATCTTATTTCTCCTCTGCTTGATGTTACTCCTCCTGTTTCAAGTGAATATAGACTGGAAGTTGGTAGTGCTGGAATTGAGCGAAAATTAACTACTTTAGAACATTTTAAAAAAAGTATTGGTGAGAATGTTTCTTTAGTGCTTGGTGAAAAAGAGAAACTAAAAGCTATATTGACACAAGTTAATGGAAAAGAGCTTGTGTTTGAAAAAGAAGATGAGAAATTTGAAGTAAATTTTGATGATGTTAAAAAAGCAAAAACTTATTTTGAATGGTAATCGATAGTAAATTTTATATGAACCTAGCCCTTAAAGAGGCTTGGAAATATCAAGGTTTAACTTATCCAAATCCTGCTGTTGGTTGTTCTGTTGTCTCAGAATATGGAGAGATTTTAGCTGTAGAAGCACATCATAAAGCAGGAGAACCACATGCAGAGGTAAATGCTTTAAAATCGGCTTACTATAAGCTTACAAATGATGATGAGATTTTATATCTTAAGTCATCAGTAGAGATACACTCTTATCTTACAAAAAATCATAAAAACATATTTAAAAATGTAACTATCTACACAACACTTGAGCCTTGTTCTCACTTTGGAAAAACACCATCTTGTGCATCTTTAATCGTAAATTTGGGTATAAAAAAAGTATTTGTTGGTAGTCATGATACAAATAAAATAGCCAAAAATGGTAATGCAATTTTATCAAAAAATAGTGTTGAAGTTCATGCAAAACTGATGCAAAAAGAGTGTGATGATTTGCTTTTACCTTTTAAAAAGTTCTTGGATGAAAGGTTTGTTTTTTTTAAATGGGCACAACGCTTGAACGCAACAACCGATGAAGGAATAGTAAGTTCTGAAGCTTCAAGAAAAAGCGTTCATGCTATGAGAGATGTATGTGACTTACTTGTTATTGGTGGTAACACTGTTAGAGTGGATAGACCAAGGCTTGATGCAAGACTTGTAAATGGAAAAGCACCTGATGTTTTAATACTCTCAAGAAGTAAAGAGTTCGATAAAAGTATTCCTTTGTTTAGTGTAGAGGGAAGAGATGTTTATATAGAAGATAATTTTTCAATACTAAATAATTATAAAAATATCATGATAGAGGGAACTTCTAAAATGTATGAGTTGACTCGTGAAATTGTTGATTATTATTTACTTTATTTAGCACCTTTGTTTGGTGGCAGTAAATCCTTTGATATAAAAGATGAGAAGTTTGATATTTTAAATATAGAAAAAGAAGATAAAGATATAATTATGTGGATGAAAAGGATTTAAACTGATGAGTAGTACAGGTAAAAAGAACACACAAAAACAAGAAAAGATAGTCTCAATGTTTGATAATATAGCTCCCACATATGATACTGCAAATCGTGTCATGAGTATGGGCGTTGATAAAAGTTGGAGACGAAAAGCTTGTGATTTAGCTTATGGTTACAGTGCTAAAGATACTATTGACAGAATAGTTGATGTTGCTTGTGGAACAGGTGATATGATGGATTTTTGGAAAAATCGTGCTGAAAAACAAGGTATTGCTATTGGTGAGATTGTTGGTGTTGATCCATCAAATGGTATGGTTAATGTTGCTCGTAAGAAGTATCCTAAGTTCAATTATCATATCGCTAAAGCTACAGAAATCCCTTTAGAAGATGCTAGTGCAGATATTTTAAGCATAACTTATGGTATAAGAAATGTCGTTGAGAGAGAAGCTGCGTTAAAAGAGTTTAACCGTGTTTTGAAAAAAGATGGACTTGTTGTTATTTTAGAGTTTATGAAAAATGAAAATCCATCAACTTTAGGTAAGATTAGAGATTTTTACATGAACAAAATATTACCAAAAATAGGTGGGTTTATCTCTAAAAACTTAGAAGCATATGAATATTTACCTAACTCTATCGGTGATTTTTCAACTGTTGCAAATATGCAAAATGAACTGGAAGATGCTGGATTTGAAATGCTTTATACAAAAAGTTTCTCTATGGATATTTCTACGCTTCTTATTGCTCGTAAAAAAAGATAAATATATGAAAAATTGTTACATATATTCACTATAGTTTATCTTGTTGCAAAAAATTAAATATTTAATATATCTTTTAAATATTTTTTTGTAGAATTACATAAGAAAATATTAAGGAGTGTGAAGATGGTGAAAAAGATTTTAGTTGGAATTGTTGTTAGTGCAAGTATTGTATCAGCTTTGAGTGCAGATACATTAAAAGATGGTATGAAAAAACTAGAGCATAGTTTTTTAAGTGTACAAAATGCATATTTGCTAAACGATAGAGATAACGCGATGAAAGCTCTTTCTGACTTACGCATAAATGTACATCATTATTTAGGTACAGATGAGAAAGTAAGAAAACTTTTACCAGCAGATTTAAAAGATAGAGAAAAAATCGGTGTAAATAGTGGTAGACTTATCAAAGAATCTATTACAAATATAGAAAATATTTACTTTTCTAAAAAGTTGAATAAAATTCAAGCAGAAGTAAAAGCACAAGATGAGTTAATAAATATCGAAAAACAATGTTTCAAGTGCCATAACCTTGTGCGTGATTGGAATAAATAATTTTAGTTTATAAGGTTTTCTTTGCAAAATAGATATATGTTGAGTGTCTCTGCACTCAACGAACAGATTAAAACCTTACTAGAAAGTAGTTTTCAACAGGTACTTATCGAAGGTGAACTCTCTCGCATAACATTTCATAACTCAGGTCATATTTACTTTACTCTAAAAGATAGCTCTTCTGCTATAAGTGCTGTAATGTTTAGAGGTAACGCTAGTAAGCTTCGTTTTCGCCTTGAAGAGGGCATGAAAGTAGTTATAAATGCAGCATTAACACTCTATAAACCTCGTGGAAGTTATCAACTTAATTGTTTTAGCATAGAACCATCAGGGCAGGGGGCTTTAGCTCTAGCATTTGAGCAGTTAAAGCAAAAACTATCTGACAAGGGATATTTTAACCCTGAAATAAAAAAACAACTTCCAAAATTTCCTAAAAAGATAGCCTTTGTTACTTCTGCAACAGGAGCAGCACTGCAAGATATGTTAAGAGTTGCAAATAGTCGTTATAGAACTTTAGAGATAGATATATATGATGTTTTAGTTCAAGGTACGAATGCAGCATCATCTATAGCAAATGCAGTTAATATAGCTGATATAAAAGAGTATGATATTATCGTTGTTGGTCGTGGTGGTGGAAGTATAGAAGATTTGTGGGCATTTAATGAAGAGATAGTTGCAGATGCCATTTTCAATGCTACTACACCTATTATCTCAGCAGTTGGTCATGAGATAGATTGGGTTATTAGTGACTTTTGTGCAGATGTTCGTGCTGCTACTCCAAGTGCTGCTATGGAAATATCTTTGCCAGATACTAATGAGCTTTATCAGTATCTTGATTCTATTCAAACGCAATATACTCAGATAATGCAACAAAAATTAAACTCAAAAACTCAGGAATTAACACATATAAAAAACTCCTACTCTCAACACTCTGTAGAGAGAAAACTCATCTTAAAAAAAGAGGAAGTATTAAGAGTTAAAAAAGAGTTTGAGCATAGTATTGATTTTCGGTTTAAAAACTATGAAAAAGAGCTACAACAGCTAAAAGATAGATTTCCTTTTGCAATAGAGTCTATTTTAAATCATTCAAAAAGTAAAATACTTAATCTGCAAACAATGTTGAAATCAAACAATCCAAAGTTTAAAACAAAAAAAGGATTTGCCCAACTTTCTCAAAACGATAAAGTTATAGACATATCTTTACTAAAAACTGATGATGAATTTGAACTTCAAAGCGATAAGATAGTAGTTAAAGCAAAAGTTATCAAAAAAGAAAGTATATAAAATATTTACCTTAAAACAAGTGGTGGAAAATAAGTAGTGATTACTGCTGCTGTTTTAACCTCTAGTTTTTTCATAAGTTTGTCAAATTTATCTTCTTTGTTCCATACTGGATTTTTAACACCACTTAAACTTTCTACTCTTAATCTCGCATCATAGCCCACACCAAGAGCATCTATAAGACCAACTTCTTTTGCTTGATAAGATGTAAAGATATGTGCATTTGCAAAGTCATCTCTTTTTTTAATGTCTAATTTTCTAGCATTTGCAACATCTTGAGTAAACATATCATAAGTTCCTTGAATCACTTTGTTTAGTTCTGCTACTTCATAACCTTTCCATTTTCTGTATGGAGTTCCTAGTTGCTTGTACTTTCCTGCATGAACACCTTGTGTTTTTATACCTATCTTGCTCATAATTTCACTTAAGTTAGTACCTTCCATAATCACACCTATACTTCCTATCATGCTACCAGGATTTGCAATGATTTCGTTTGCCCATATACTTGAGTAGTAACTTCCACTTGCCATTGTACCTTTTGCATAAGCCACAACGGGTTTTTTAGCACGAAGTCTTTTTATGGCGTAAGATATTTCTATGGACGGTGCTACTGCTCCACCAGGAGAATTTACACTTAAAAGAACACCTTTTATCTGTTTATTGTCTGCTGCTTCATCAATCTGTTCCACTATTTCACTCGCATCCATAATAGGACCAACAAGATTTATCTCTTGAAGATTATTAGAAGTTAAATCCTTTTCGCTTTGTGGTGCAAATATTAAAAAAAGAATGAGTAAAAATATCATTGCTTTAAAATGTTCTTGAATGTACTTCATTGACACTGTTATTGGTAAAAATAGTTTTTTGAATAACTCCATAAAATATCCTTTTTATTTGATTTTATTATACTTCTTGTAGTTTTTTTCTGAGAAGTGCATTTATAAGTGTCTGGTATGGTACTTTTTGCTCACTTGCAAGTTTTTTGAAAAATAAAACTATATCATTATCTAATCTTAGCGAAACGGGTATCTTTTTTGGTTCATAAAATCTACCCCGAATACCATCATTAAAATCATATTCATCCAGCATTTCATAATCATCAAACTTTTCTCTTTCTTTAATGTTGTTCATAAAATATCCTTTCTTCTTGATTTGCTTTTCTTGCACTTATGATACGGATAATCTCTTCTCCATTTTCATCAAAAAACATATTTGCAACAACTAAGATTTTATCTTTTGTTGTCGTGCCTAATGTTATCCATCTCTCTTCAAAATAATCGAAACGATGGT
This sequence comes from Sulfurimonas sp., assembly GCA_027047745.1. Taxonomy (GTDB): domain Bacteria; phylum Campylobacterota; class Campylobacteria; order Campylobacterales; family Sulfurimonadaceae; genus Sulfurimonas. The sequence continues at coordinate 2,428 of JALTUB010000107.1, read as the reverse complement.
CAAGTTTTGAAATATGCATAGGGTCTAAGAAAACTTCTGTTGCTTCCTTAAAAGAGACTTGATGATTTTGTAGATTTAATTTACTTTTTTCATCATTCCATTCAAATTTCAAAGTAAGCCTTTTTATTGATATGATTTTATTATAGCAAAATTATATTTACATTATCAATATTTGTGTTGTGTGTATAACGGTTGAATAGAAGCATAAATTACCGCAAGGTAATTTATTGTCTTCTATGTTTTGTTGTGTGATTTTAGGTATAGAAGTTCTGGGTCTAAGTCTAATTGGTTGTCCCATTCTATACTATCAAAACATACTTTTACACTTTTAAATAGATTTACATCTTTTAATTCTTGAAATTTACCAATTTCTAAATATGGTTTGACATCAAAAAGTTTTTCTTCATTGTTTTCAAACTTTAATAACAAATAGTAATCTTTTAGTGGTTTTACTTCTTTTACAGATAAATACATTTTATTTCTCCTACTTTAAAGGGTCAATTTTAAAAGGAAGTTCACCATTTTGAGCTAGCTCCCAGTCAGCTAATAAATCTTCTTGTCTTAATTCAACCCATGCCAAAACTATTCTAAGTTTCTTTTTGTGTAATTTTCCTTCGGTTAATTCAACTTTTTTTATATCTATAACTGCTTTGTCATCTTGATAGTAAACATGAATATGTGGTGGGTTATGTTCGTTTGGAGCACAGTACATTCTTATGATAATTCCGTAAAACATTGATATTGTTGGCATTTATATATCTCCTTTATTTTTTGGTACAAAAAAATTAAATTCATCTTTCTTTTTTATTCCAATACGGTTCATTTAAATAATCGTCATCAACAATATGATAACTACAACTACTTTTTAAGTTATAGGTATTGTCTTTTAGAGTAATTTTCATAGGTACATCAAAATTTGATGCAAAAATAATATTACTTAATAATAATGTCAAAACTAAAATTATTTTCATGTGTATCCTTTTGATATATTATGTGTTCTTTCACACAACGACTGAAGATAGCCAATAAATTACCTAGCGGAAATTTATTGGATACTCTATTTTGTTATATTATTTTAACAAATCAACAAATTTGGAATTTTGAACAATATCCCCTATAAGTTTTTGTACTGCTGGTACAAAAGAACGTTGCATTTCTGAACAAGCTGACATTGCTGAAAAACTTGATTCATAATCATATCTAGTATGTACTTGATAGCTAGTTCCATTTGAAGATTTTACAGTCACTGTAAATTCCCAATATGCATTACCTATAGTTGTGCTTCCGTAAAGTTTATCTATATTTGCAGAAATAGTAATATTTGATTTTGGGTCATACATACCAGCTACTAATAATTCTTTTTTGAAAGCATTCTCAATATAAGAAGCAAATGTCTCACCACTAGCAGTTCCTACTGGAGTAGCCAATCTGCACATAACTTTTGATTCATCTCTTCCCGAATCTGTAAAGTTGTTTAAATTCACTTTACCATTGTCTTTTGAAAGACCTTGTAAATTAACTACATTATTTGTAGATATTGCATATACTGGAACTTTATTAGCACATCCTGTAAACAATGCCATTGAACCAAAAACTAAAACACTAAGTATAAATCTCTTCATTTAAGAGACCTCCATTAAATAAATTTTACCCATTTCAATAGGTATATCCAAAGTGCTAAACAATGTAGCAACTTGGATATAACGACTGAATATAGCCGATAAGTCGCCGCTAGGCTACTTATTCGCTACTATGTTTTGTTATCTCTTTAAGCAACTTTTTCTAGTGAAGACTCGAGCATATTTTCTATGTTTAGATGATAATCAATAGATTCCCATTCAATACCAGTATTCATACAAATAAGTTTGTAGCTCTTTAGTTCTGATATTGAAGCTTCTTTAAGTGGTTTATACCACTCCATAGGAGTAGATATTATTCTTCCATCTTCAAGTTTTACATGTAAATATTCATCATCAAAATGAACTTCTTTACCTTTAATTAAACCATTCATTCCAAACCCCTATAAAGTTATTTTGATTTTCTTTGATGATTTCAAGTGCAAATTTTAAATCTTTAGGTTTTAAGTAGTTTTGAACTACTTTTAAGTTTTCTAATTCAACTTTAGCAAATCCTTCACCTTTCATAATATGAATGTGTTTTGGGTCATGCTCATTCGCATAAAAGAAAAATTTAAAACCATTTTGATTTAGTAAAGTTGGCACATTTAAACCTTCATTTTGTTTTTAACATTATAGCTAAAATTCAATTTGTTTTATTTTCTTAAAAGTTTTTGATGGGAGATAACTATTAGTTAATCAACATTTTAGCACCAACCACATTAATCCATCCTAAACAATTTCAATGCTAAAATGTTGTTTCTGCGGTTTGTTATATGAACGGTGTAGGCTATGGAATTTGTGAATAGATT
>JALTUB010000106.1 GCA_027047745.1 Sulfurimonas sp. | reverse complement strand
CAACTTTGAGTGAGAAATTTCCAGATGTTGAAGCATTTAAAACTCAGTTGGCTTTAAATGAAGATGCACTTGAAGATACAAATCAGACAGTAGAAACTCTACAAAATAGTGGTGATTCTATCATGAGTGTAATGGATATAATGCAGTATCAAGATATTCACCGTCAAAAGATAGAGAGAGTTATAAATGTAATGCGTTCACTTTCAAAGTATATGAATACTCTCTTTGAAGGTAAAGTTGATGATGATAAACGAGTCTCTTCTGCAACGCATATAGAGGGTGATACTCACAATGATTTAGCTTCAACAGATGATATAGAAGCACTACTTGAGCAGTTTGGTAGCTAATGAGTAAGGTAGAATTATTATCTCCTGCTGGAACATTAGAAAAGTTAAAAATTGCTTTTGATTTTGGTGCTGATGCAGTTTATGGAGGGGTTAGTCACTTCTCTCTTCGCATAAGAAGTGGAAAAGAGTTTTCTTGGGAAGATTTTGCTGAGGGTATTGCTTATGCTCATGAAAGAGGTAAAAAAGTCTATGCCACTCTAAATGGTTTTCCATTTAACTCGCAACTATCACTTTTGAAAAAACATATCTTGAGGATGGCAGAGTTAAAACCAGATGCTTTTATCGTTGCAACTCCTGGTGTTTTAAAATTGTGTCATGACTTAGCTCCAGATATGCCTCTTCACCTCTCTACTCAAGCTAATGTCATGAATGTTTTAGATGCTCAGATATATCAAGAGATGGGTGCTACTCGTATTATAACGGCTCGTGAGATTTCACTTAAAGATTTGGTTGCTATAAAAAAAGAACTCCCAGACCTTGAGCTTGAAGTTTTTGTTCATGGAAGTATGTGTTTTGCATATAGTGGAAGATGTCTTATCTCAACTCTTCAAAGTGGACGCGTTCCAAATCGTGGTTCATGTGCAAATGATTGTCGTTTTGAGTATGAGATTTATGCTGCAAATCCTGAGACTGGTACACTTTTTAAACTTGAAGAGGATGAGGGTGTAGGGACTTATATCATGAACTCAAAAGATTTAAACTTAGCCTCTCACATGAAAGAGATACTCGATAGTGGTGTTGTTGATAGTGTTAAGATAGAGGGCAGAACTAAGACAGCTTATTATGCTGCTACAACTGCAAAAGCTTATCGAATGGCGATAGATGATTATTATGCCGATGAGTTTCATGAAGAGAAGTATCAGTATGAGCTACAATCATTACAAAACCGTGGATATACCGATGCTTACTTAGTTTCTCGTCCTTTTGAAAAACATGATACGCAGAGCTTGGACTTTAGTATGCAACTTGGAACACATCAGGTTAGTGGTGTTGTAAATGCAGAGGGTACTCACTTTTTATGTAAGTTTAAAACAGAACCAAATGATGAGCTTGAAGTAGTTTTTCCTCTTGGAAGTCATGTAGATATAGTAGATAATGACATCGGCAAAACTTATGAGAATGACGGAAAGTTTTTTATAAAGTTTAAACAACTAAAAGCTAAAAATGGAAAAATATATGAAGCTATTCATAGTGGAAATACAAACGAGATAGAACTCCCAACATCTTTTCCATCATATACTTTTTTTAGAGTACCAGCAAATCATAACATGGGTACAAACCCAAATAAATAATAATAAGATTAAGGAATAGATAGATGAAATTTGTGTCAATAGTAATAGGTAGTAAAAGTGATTATGAAGTTATGAAATCGTGTTCTGATACACTAGAATCATTTGGTGTTAGTTATGAGATGATTATATCTTCTGCACATCGCTCACCTGAGAGAACAAAAGAGTATATAAGTGATGCAGAGCAAAAAGGGGCGCAAGTTTTTATCGCTGCTGCTGGAATGGCTGCACACTTAGCAGGTGTTTTATCTTCTAAAACTGTTAAACCTATCATCGGTGTTCCTATGTCTGCTTCTGCACTTGGTGGCATAGATGCACTTCTCTCAACAGTTCAGATGCCAGCTGGAATGCCAGTTGCTACAGTTGCGATAGGAAAAGCAGGAGCTATTAACTCTGCTTTTTTAGCTATGCAAATAATGGCACTAGATAATGAAGAGTTATCTATAAAACTTCAAGAAGATAGAATCGCAAAAGCTAAAAAAGTTGAGATGGACTCTTTAGAGATAGAGACTATTATAGTATAAGGAACATGTAATGAAGTGGATGAGTGATGAAGAGTATTGTGAACTAACAGGGTTGGAGTTGTCATCTGTTGAAGATATGATACAAATTGGTAAACTAACTGTAAAAGTTGAAGATGGTATTCGTTACATCGACCCTTCTAAAGGTGCTACTGAGGTTGTTGTTCCTGCAAAACTAAAAGAACTCTCAGAACAAAACAGACATGAGATGATAGTACAACCTGAGTTTGTTGAAAAGACCATCGGTACTATTATAAACCTTCATGAAAAAGTTCTTGATGCTAAAGATGAGACTATCGAAGCTGTTAAGGTTGAAAACACTTTTTTAAGAGAGGCTCTTGCTTCTTTGCAAGAGCTTTATGATGAAGATAGAAAAACAATACATACTCTTCAAGAGCAGTTAAAACTATCTCAACAAGAAGTAGAGTTTATGCGTCGTAAATATAAACTTATGTGGAACAAAGCTATAGACGAACATACTAAATAATGTTTATAGATGAAGCTTGTGTATCTTGCATCATAAATCAGAGTGCAAAAGTCGCAGATGCTATAAATGCAGATGAGCAACTAAAAAGTAGATTGACATCAACAGTTGAAGATATGAGTAAATCTTTCTCTTTTAAAAACTCTCCTCCTGAAATTGCATCAGAAGTTTATGAAAAAATGTCATATCTTGCAGATAAAAAAGACCTTTATGATGATGTGAAAGAGCATTCAACAAAAAAAGCACTATCCTTTGTTCCTCTGCTTGAAGAAAAACTACTCAAATCCAAAAACAGACTTTTAACTGCAACAAAGATAGCCGTTGCTGGTAATGTTATAGACCTAGCTGCCGAAGTTGAGTTTGACTTAAAAGAAGAGCTTAGTAAAATATTTGATACAGAATTTTCACATAATGATTTTGATGAGTTAGAGAAAAAACTTCAAGTTGCAAAAACTGTTCTCATCATTGGCGATAATGTTGGTGAGCATATCTTTGACTATATCTTTATAAAAACTTTAAAAGAGTTGTATCCAAATGCAGAGTATTCATATATGGTTAGAGGAAATCCAATCATAAATGATGTTACGATGAAAGAGGCAAAAGAGGCTGGTTTTGATAAACTTTGTCATCTAAGAAATAGTGGAGTAAATACTCCTGGTTTTACTTATAATCGTGCAAATATAGAATCACAAGAGCTTTTTGATGATTCTGACTTGGTTATTAGTAAAGGCATGGGCAACTATGAGTGTTTATCGCCATCACATAGAAAAGAGATCTGTTTTTTACTCAAGGTTAAATGTGGAGTTGTTGCTACATCCTTAGAAAAAGAAATAGGCGACATTATTTGTAAAATAGTATAAGCTTAGATATAATTTCAAAATTAATTAGGTAAGGTAAAAAAATATGATAACTTTTAGCGAAATGTTACTAAAACTACAAGAATTTTGGATGAAGGAGGGGTGTAATATTGTACAGCCTTATGATATTCCTGCAGGAGCTGGAACTTTTCACCCAGCTACTTTTTTACGCTCTTTAGATTCTACTCCTTGGGCAACAGCTTATGTCGCTCCTTCTCGTCGTCCAACAGATGGTCGTTATGGTGAAAATCCAAACAGATTAGGCTCTTACTATCAGTTTCAAGCTATCATAAAACCAAGTCCTGATAACATTCAAGAACTTTATTTAAAATCTTTAGAGTATCTTGGTCTTGATGTTAAAAACCATGACATCCGTTTCATCGAAGATAACTGGGAATCTCCAACACTTGGTGCTTGGGGACTTGGTTGGGAAGTATGGCTTAATGGTATGGAAGTGACACAGTTTACATACTTTCAACAAGTTGGTGGTATAGAGTGTAAACCTGTAACTGCTGAGATAACTTACGGAACAGAGAGACTTGCTATGTACCTTCAAGGTGTAGATACTGTTTTTGACATAGTATGGAACGAAGACAAACAGGGCAATAAAACTTACTACAGAGATGTACATAAAGAGAGCGAAATAGAGTTTTCTAAGTACAATTTTGAAGTAGCAGACACAGAGATGCTTTTTACAGAGTTTAATACTAAAAGTGAAGAGTGTCTAAAAACTCTTGAAGCAGGACTTCCTCTACCTGCGTATGACTTATGTATGATGGTCTCAAATGTATTTAATGTTTTAGACGCAAGAAAAGCCATATCACAAACAGAGCGTCAAAACTATATGCTCAAAATCCGTGAACTATCAAAAGGGTGTGCAGAACTTTATAAATCTCAAGAAGCTGATAGATTAAAGAGAGTAAATAGCTAATAAGCTTAAACTATACTATGCCATAGTATAATTATGTATATTTTTATACTATAAGGACAAGTTTATGGAAGAGATACTCTACAAATCAAACCCTTGGTGGGAAGATGATTATACTTTTAGTGGAATTTCAAGAGATAAATATCTTCAAAAACTAGAAGATGTGTCTCAAAACAGAGATATAATCTTTCTAACAGGATTAAGAAGAGTTGGCAAAACTTCAATACTAAAAAACTTTATATCTTTACTAATCAATGAAAAAGATGTTGAAGCTAAACACATCTTTTATATCACTTTAGATTTATTTGCTCTTAGTGATATGTCTATCCAAGATATACTTAAAGAGTATAAAAAACTACATAAAATACCTTCTACTCAAAAACTATATATCTTTTTAGATGAAGTAACCTCAAAAGAGAACTATCAACAAGAGTTGAAAAATATATATGATATGGAAGATATGAAAGTATATGCGTCTAGTTCATCTGCTTCACTACTTAAAGATAAAAACGCATATCTGACAGGTAGGCAAAGAATCATAGAAGTAATGCCTTTAGATTTTTATGAGTATTTGGTTTTTAAAAATATTACTATAAAAAAATCAGATGGGTACTTAAAAGAGAGTTATTTTGAAGAGTACATGAGTGATGGTGGGATGCCAGAATATGTTTTAACTTCAGACATAAGTTATATCCAAAATCTCATAGATAACATAATCTATAAAGATATTATTGCTTATCACAATATCAAAAATGAGTCAGTTATCAGGGACTTTTATAAACTCTTGATGGAGAGAAGTGGTAAGCAACTCAGTCTTAATAAAATGGCAAATATACTCTCTATCGGTGTAGATAGTGCAAAAAGGTATCTCTCTTATTTTGAAGATACATATCTTATCTATACAGTAGAAAAGTATGGAAAACTAAACGAAAGAATCAAAAATCCAAAAAAGATATATGCTGGAGATATTGGGCTTAAAAATGTAGTTACTGGATTTAGAGACAAGGGTGCTATCTTTGAAAATCTACTCTTTTTAAAGATAAAGCATCTTAAACCAAGTTATGTTTATGTTGATGGGATAGAACTTGATTTTATGACAGAAGATAAGATTCTCATAGAAGTAAAATATAACTCTGTACTCAATGATAAGCAACAAAAACTGTATAATACTACAAAAGCAAAACAAAAACTAGTTGTTGATTCTGTGGATAGTTTTTTAAAATTAGAAGTATAATATGGCAATTTGTCATAAATACAGATGATTTTCTAAAAAAAAGATAAGATTTTATTGTCACCACCAAAAGGTGGGACAAAAATTACCGAAAGGAGGTGTTAAGTGAAAGCTCTTAACATAATCCTGAAGGTTCTAACTATTATCTATATAATTGTTAAAATTCTTCAGGAGTTAAATTAGAGGGTTACGCCCCTCTAACTCTTCGACGGTAATTATAACACAAAAAAGGAAAATTATGAAAAGTATAGAAGATATCGTGCTGACTCTTATCATCATAACTGCTTCGTTTATGATAAGTAATTTATACGCACGAGTAAAAAAACTAGAAGAAAAACACTCTTAAATCATCATGAAACTCAGCAAAGAGAACAAGAGTAAGTTTGATAAACTTGGTATCAGTAGTTTTTGTGAACTAGCTCTTATCATCCCTCACTCTTACGAAGATTATCGTATTCATGATAAACTTGTTGAACACTCTTCTCAACTTATAGATGCGACTGTTGAGTCTGTTTTTCGTGGACCTAACTCCATTCAGATAACTTTTTTTGTTCATAATTTTGGACATACGCTTACAGGTGTCCTTTTCCGTCCTAAACCTTATATGATGCATCAGTTCACTGTAGGAAGTCGTGATTATTATTATGGCTTAATAGAGTGTAAAGTAGGGCAGTGTAGTATGAGTATGCCTAAAAAAATAACTTCCGTTGGCTCTATAACTCCCAAATACAAATCAGCTCTAAGAAGTGATGTTATATTTCGTTTGGTAACTTCCTTGCTAAATGAAGATGTTTTAGTAGAGGAGGGCTTACCTCAAGAGATAGCTCAAGAGGTTTTAAAACTTCATTTTCCTAGAGATGAAGTTTTAGAATCTAAAGAGTTACATGAAGATACACTTTACGCTCTAAAATACACAGAACTTTTTGTTTACATGAAACAACTATCAGCAAAACGAAGATATTTTCAAGCGATAAAAAGTATGAGAGCTACTTACTCCTCATGGTTAAAAACTCTTCCCTTTAAGCTAACAAAAGAGCAGATAAACGCGATAGATGATATAAAAAGTGACTTTGCAAAAGATGTCGCAGCAAAAAGAATGATAGTTGGTGATGTCGGAAGTGGTAAGACTATGGTCATCTTAGCTGCTGCGTTTATGATGCGAAAACATCGTTCTATCTTGATGGCACCAACAACTATTTTGGCAAATCAACTCTTTGAAGAGGCACAAAAATACCTGCCAGAACTCTCATCTGTTTTAGTTACAAACAAAAGTAAAAAAGTTGATTTGTCTGAGTATGATTTTATCATAGGTACTCATGCACTTTTATATAGAGAACTTCCAAAAGCAGCTCTTGTTATGGTGGATGAACAGCATCGTTTTGGAACACAACAGAGAAATATTTTAGAAAAGCTTGTAAGCAGTGGGGAACGCAAGCCCCATTATCTTCAGTTTTCAGCCACACCGATACCACGAACTCAAGCCATGATAGAGACAGCTCATATTGATGTAAGTCTTATAACTTCAACTCCATTTGTTAAAGATATAGATAGTAGAGTCATACATAAACAAGACTTTAAAGAGTTACTTTTACATATACATGAAGAGATAGAAAAAAACAATCAAGTTTTGCTTGTTTACCCACTTGTAGAGCATAGTGAAGCTATAGAGTATCAAAGCATAGATGAAGCACGAGGGTATTGGGAAAAAAACTTTGAAAATGTTTTCGTAACTCATGGAAAAGACAAAGAAAAAGAGCAGGTTTTAGTGGACTTTCGAGAAAAAGGAGATATTTTGGTAGCGACTACAGTTGTAGAAGTTGGTATCTCATTGCCTCGTTTAACAACAGTTGTTATAGTTGGAGCAGAACGATTAGGCTTATCTACTCTTCACCAACTCCGTGGTCGTGTAAGTCGGACAGGTTTAAAAGGTTACTGTTATCTCTATACAAATCAAGAAAAATCAAAAAGACTAGATGAGTTTGTAAAAACTTCAAGTGGTTTTGACATAGCAAATCTTGACTTGAAGTTTAGAAAAAGTGGTGACTTGCTCAAAGGAGTAAACCAGAGTGGCTCTCAGTTTAAGTGGCTTGACTTAGCTGAGGACTCTGAGATTGTAAAAAGTATTGTTTCTTGATGGCTCTTATACTTTATGTTCTGATTGTTCGACCAATATTGTATCAAGCAGCGTGAAGAGTTTTGATGATGCATCTTCAGTTTTTCGTTTGTTTGCTAAAACTGTTTTTCTGTTGGAAACTATAGTAGAATCTTTAAGCAAGTCAAAGGTTTGGAGTATTCCCTCATGTACATCTCTATGTTGTGGTTCTATCTGTTTATAACTTGGTGCATTTTTAAACTCTAGCATACCTTCACTCTCATACCATTTTCCAAAACGGCAGTTGTGATGGTCTATAAACTGCTTAAACTCCTCTTTTTCTATATGCTCATCAGCATCTGCTTTAAAGAGGATATGGTCGATTTTTGCAAGGATGATAAAGTTTTTGTTTTTCATAAATTCACTTGAACTAAGAACTTCTTCTGATGTCTTAGTAAACTGTCCAAGAGCCTCAGATAGTGTGTGAACACTTGAGATAGACTCTGTGGCGATAGTATTTAGTGAGTCTGAGCTTTCCAACATACTTCCTGATTCTTGTTGTAGCGTTGAGATGGAGATACTTATCTCACTTGTTGCTTTTTGTGTGCGTTCTGCAAGTTTACGAACTTCATCGGCAACTACAGCAAAACCACGCCCATGCTCACCAGCTCTTGCTGCTTCTATGGCAGCATTTAGTGCAAGAAGGTTTGTTTGGTCGGCGATGTCTTTTATGAGATCTACAACAGAGTTAATCTCAGAAGTTCTTTGTGTAAGACTGTTTACTGACTCTTCATTTTGTGTAATGATTTCAGAGAGCTTATCGAAGTTGTTGTTCATCTCTTCAACCACAATGTTGTTAGAACGAGATAGTGAAGCTGTCTCTTGTGACTGTGTTGCTAGGTTAGAGAGAGTATCATTTGTTTCAACAAGTTGATGTTGGACTGCTTGAAAACTATGAGTAAGAGTATCACCTATCTTGGAGTATTCAAGAAAAAAGTTCTTTTGTTCCTGTGCTAGATACTCTACTTCCATAGATGCGATACTACCATTTATGAGGTCACCAGTCTTTTTAAAAGTGGCATTGAGTCCTGTCGTGTTTATTTTTCTAAAATACTTATGTTTGGCTGCATACTCTATGGAAGTGTTTATCTCACGAAGTAAAAGCTCTAACTGGTCAAAGAGGTCGTTTAAGTTCCATCCTAACCACTCTAGTTCACCACCACCTTGTGCGTTAATATTTCTTTGCTCAAAGTTGCCATCAAGCGCAGCAGTCTTTAAAAGTCGTGATGTTTTATCTATACTTTTTCTAGTGATATTTATTTGGCGAAACATATAAATAGCAACAATAATGTTGAAAATATTAAAAATCATATGAACCACAGAAAATTCAAACATAATGGAATCTACTATAAGAGCAACAAATACAATCCCTATCTGTAGATAGTTTGAATAGTGGAGTTTAGAAAGAGAGGATAAATTCGTCATATTGCATTCCTTTGTCTTGAAGTAGTTTTTGAAGTATCTTTTCACTTGCTTGCATACCACCACTTTTTTCTGCTTGTAGCAGTTGTTTATATAGTGGCTCAATGATGGCGAGGGCATCGGCTGTTGCTACTCTTCTTGCTGAGTGGTAGCCTATGGGTTTGTTTTTTGAGTAGTCTATGGAAGGTGTTACATTTGCCATAACCCAGTAAAAAGAGCCATCTTTACAGATGTTTTTTACATAGGCATGAATCTCTAGTCCATTTTGAAGATACTCCCAAAGATACTTAAAGATAATTTTTGGCATATCTGGATGACGGATGACATTGTGAGGTTGCCCAATAAGCTCATCTTCATTTAATCCTACTATCTTGATAAAACCACGATTTGCATAAGTGATTATGCCTTTTAAGTCTGTTTTAGTTACTAAAATAGTATTTTCATTGAACTTTTTCTCATTGTTTGTTGCTACTACATCCATATATTCTCCCCTTTAGATTTGTTTTACTTAATTGTAACATAAAAATTAATTTTTTGCACTTTTATAGAGCCAAATATAGCCCAAAAGTCCTGCAAATATAGAAGCAGTTAAAATCCCTATTTTTGCTTGAAAGATAAGTTCACTATTGCCAGCAAATGCCAAGTCAGCGACGAAAATACTCATAGTAAAACCGATACCTCCAAGTGATGCAACACCTAAGAGTTGGTTCATGCTACTTCCTTCTGGTAATTTTGCTATGCCTATTTTTATAGCAAGCCATGCAACACCAGCTATGCCTAAAATCTTACCGATGATAAGTCCTGCTATGATACCCAGTGAGACAGGTTCTACTATGGTTGTTGAGATAGAAGAGAAGTCTATGGAGATACCTGCATTTGCTAAGGCAAAAAGAGGGATGATAAGTAAACTAACAGGGAGATGCAGGTCATGTTCTAGTCTTGCAGATGGAGAGCTAACGGAGTCTATAGTATCTTTGATGTTTAGAAGTATCGCTTTTTGCTCTTCATGCATTGTGTGGTCTGTTGCAACAGGGTAGTTGTCGTACTCATCTAGTAAGTTTCTGGTGTGACTTGTAAAGTCTGTGGGAGTTAGTTTTGGACGAGAAGGAATAGCCATCGCTGCTATAACCCCTGCTATGGTAGCATGAATACCAGACTCAAGCATAAAAAACCACATAAACATCCCAACTATAAAGTAAGCTAAAATCATGTGAATACCAAATCTGTTAAATAGTATCATGACACCAAATGAGATTCCAGCTAAGATAAGTGGTAAAAAATGAATCTGTTCTGTATAAAAAAGAGCTATGACGACAACAGCACCCAAATCATCCACTATGGCAAGAGCAACTAAAAATGTAACAAGAGAAGAGGGAACACGGTTACCTAAAAGAACAAGTGCGCTGATGGCAAAAGCTATGTCTGTAGCCATTGGGATACCCCAGCCGTTTGCACCAACTTCACCAGCGTTTATACTTAGATAAATCAAGGCAGGTATAAGCATTCCACCTATAGCAGAGAGTATAGGAAGTATCGCAACTTTTATGTTTGAGAGTTCACCAACAAGAACCTCTCTTTTTATCTCTAAACCAACCATAAAGAAAAATACAGCCATAAGACCGTCATTTATCCAGTGGTGGATAGTGTGAGAGAGTTTCCAATCTCCTACATTAAAGACGATATTTGTATGGAAAAAATGAGAATATGCTTCTGCTAGTGGTGAGTTTGCCAAAACCAAAGCGACGACAGTCATAAACATCAAAACCAAACCTGTAGTAGTCTGAGCATGAAGAAAATGTTCAAATGGTGTGGAAACACGCTTAAAAGCTTTTTCCCACGGTGCATATAGTTTCATTGATTGTTCCTTAAAAAATATTGAGTTTATTATAACTAAATAATGAAAATTAAAAAATATGTGTATAATGTTTTTATGAATTTGAGAGATTTAAAAAACAAGACAATTTTACTTTTTGGAAAACCAAGGGCTTTTTCACCACAAGAGTTTGATGCACAGATGAAACATCATGAGATAGATGTTGTAAAAGAGTTCCATGATGATGTGGTTCTTAGCGTTGATGGACGGATGATGACTCCTTATGAACAAAATGCTAGTGATGCACTCTATGAGAGTCAAAAAGTATCTTCTGTTCCCATAGATGAACTAGAAAAAGAGTTAGCAAAAGATATAGACCAAGATACACTTCTTATGAGTTTGAAGCTATCTCATGACAAAGAGCGACTTAAAAGTTTTATACAAAATAGCATGATAAGTGATGAACTTTTTTTTAAACTTATGAAGATGTACTCCTGGAGTGGTGAAGACTTTTTTGAAAATGATGATAACAGGGATGTTAGTGCTGCATTTATCTCGCGTTTTTATGAAAATATAGAGAGAAATCATAATGTTCAGTATGCAACTACAGGCTTTATTCATCTAGTGGCTCAAGCAAAGAGAGTTGAACTCTTGGACGCTATAAGCCAACTTGAGCCATTGGAATTTCACCCTAAAATAAAACGAGCTATTGCCATGAGTAGCGTATGTAATGAGGCTATGCAAAAAAGATTTTTTAAGAGTGGCGACAGAGAACTTTTAGAAGCACTATCTTTAAACAAAAAGTTAAGCTCAAATATTTTAGATGAATTTTTAAAAGATGAATCTTTAGTTCAAAATGTTGCTAAAAGTATAGAGTTAAATGAAGCGTTGTTTGAGAGACTTGGTGGATACTCATCTTCTTTGGCGTTAAACAGTAGTTTAAACTTACAAATGCAAGAAAAACTTTTAAACCAAGATAATGAAATTGTAAATCTTGCTTTAGCTTTAAATAGTTGTCTAAATGAGAAAAATATAGAAAAGTTGCTTATCTTTGAAAATGAAGATATAAATCAAGCACTTTATGAAAATAGTGCAACTTCACATGAACTACTGCTCAAAGCTTATAAAGATGAAAAATATCATGAAGCTCTAGCAAAAAATGAAAACACTCCAGTTGAAATACTTTATCAACTTCAGCTTGATAGAAGATATGAAAGAATGGTTAAAACAAATGCAGGATTTGGAAAATACATACAGAGTGAAAATATAGGATGGATGGTATAAATGAGAGCGAGTAATCTAGTAAAGAGTTTAAGAGCCTTGGTTGAGCAAAAAGTTCCATCCTTTCTTTGGGGCGCACCAGGGATTGGAAAATCTTCTATAGTCAAAGAGATAGCAAATGAAAAAAAGATAGGTTTTATCGACTTGCGTTTAGCACTTATGGATCCAACTGACTTAAAAGGGATACCATTTTATGACAAAGAGAGTCATACTGCACTCTGGGCAGCTCCTGCATTTTTGCCTAAAGAAGGTGAGGGGATACTATTTTTAGATGAGTTAAACGCAGCCCCTCCATCTGTGCAATCTTCTGCTTATCAACTCATCCTTGACCGTCGCATAGGTGAATATGAACTTCCAAAAGGGTGGGCGATAGTTGCAGCAGGAAATCGTGATGGAGATAGAGGAGTGACTTACAGAATGCCAGCTCCTCTTGCAAATAGATTTGTTCATTTTGAGATGGAAGTTGATGTAAATGACTGGAGGGATTGGGCTTATAAAAAAGAGATAAATAGCTCTATAATCTCTTATATATCTCTGAAAAATGAGCATCTTTTTAGCTTTGATGCAAAGAGTGACGCCAAAAGTTTTGCAACACCTAGAAGTTGGGAATATGTAAATAATATACTAAAATCAGAGATAGAGTTGGAGTTGCTTTTGGATATTATCAGTGGTGCGATAGGCAAAGAAATCGCTGTTGATTTTTTGAGTTTTTCTAAGGTCATGAGTAGATTACCAGATATAGAGACTATTTTGGAAACAGGAAAAGGTGAATATAGCGAAGATGTCGATGTTTTGTATGCTTTGAGTTCTTCACTCGTTAGTGCAGTTCTGCAAGATGAGAGCAGAGTAGATAATGTACTCTCATACACGCTTGAGTTAAAGAGTGAATTTGCAGTCATGATAGTACAAGATTTGCAAAGAAATGGGGTAAAGATGGAACACTCAGAAGTTTTTAAATCTTGGGTGAAGAAGTTTGCTTATCTCTTGGCTTAAAGTTAGTTTAAGACCCTCGTTCCCATTTATAATATGAAAACAGATAAAAAAATATCCCAAGCTAAAGCAAAACTTTTAGTTAATTACCCTTACTTTGGTACACTTGCTTCAAAACTAGAACTTGTAATCAATGATGATATAGAAGCTTTTAAAAGTGATGGGAAAAAGTTAGAGTATAACAGTGAGTATATGCAAAAACTAGAACTTAGTGAGATGGAGTTTATCTTAGCAAATGGTGCTATGCACGCTTCACTCTCTCATGAGAGTAGAAAAAACAATAGAAGTGGTTGGCTTTGGCAGATGGCTACTGATATGGCTATCAATGATATGCTTGTTGAAAATGGGCTTGATATGCCTTATGGTGCAGAGTATAGAAAAAGATTTGCTGGTCTTTATGCTGAAGAGATTTATGAAGAACTTAAAGCTGATATACTTCGTGATGATGAAGACTTAGAGTATGAAGCTGATAATCTTGATGATGTAGAAGATAAAAAAGATGATACTCAAAAAGAGCAAAAACAACAAAGTAAAGAGGAGCTACAAGAAGAGATACTCCAAGAGCAACTTTTAGCACAGCAGGCTATAGCCCTTTTAGAAAAAGAGTTTAAAAAAGGTGAAACACCTAGCTCTATAGAGAGATTTTTCAAGATGGATTATTTTGGTAAAATTGATTGGAGGGAGGAGTTAAAGTCTGCTATTGATAGATATTTTAGAGATGATTATACACTTCTTCCACCGAGTAAAAAACTTCTCTCCTATGGTATATATCTACCCTCAAGTATCTCACAAACTTTTCGTCTAGTCGTTGCAGTAGATAGTTCAGGTTCTGTTGATGAAGAGATGTTAAATCAGTTTTTAAGTGAAGTAAACTTCTTGATGTCTTTAGTGCAAAACTATCAAATCGAACTGCTAGTATGTGATGATAAAATCCACTCTCACAAAACTTTTTACACTGGAGATAGTTTAGAAGTAGAGTTAAAAGGGGGAGGTGGAACTGACTTTGTGCCTGTTTTTAAGTTTGTAGAGGATAACTTTGATGATGTGAAATTACTTCTATATTTTACAGACCTAGAAGGAAAGTTTCCTAAAAAAGCACCATATTATGTAGTTAAGTGGGTTAGCTCAACTACAAATATAGAACCAGAATTTGGTGAAGTTATATTACTATAACTCTTCAAAAACAACTTGATTTCTTCCGTTGTTTTTTGCATTATAAAGCATCAAGTCAGCTTGATTTATACTCTCTTCTAAACTCTCTTCATTATACATAGTTGCACCGATGGAGATGGTAAATTTTACAAACTTTTCTTTACTTACTTCATAAGAAAAGTTTTCTACTTCTTCTCTTATTCTGTTGAAAATATCTAATGCACTATATCGGTTGATGTTTTTTAGAACAACACAAAACTCTTCTCCACCAAACCTTGAGACTATATCTCTATGATTTGTTGAAGTTCTTAGTATCTCTGAGAGCGCAACAATAACCTTATCGCCTATGTCATGACCGTAAGTATCATTCACATTTTTAAAGTGGTCTATGTCTATCATGGCTATCGCAAACTTTTCGCCACTCTCTTTTGTATCCTCTTCGTATTGTATCATTGATTCAAAAAAGTATCGTCTGTTATAAAGTCCTGTTAAAAAGTCACGATTTGCATGATTTGTAACTATCTGAATGTTTTCAAGTGCTTCTATGGAGTTGTTTATGCGACAAGAAAACTCCTCTTTTGAAAAAGGTTTTGTGATGTAGTCGTTAGCTCCTTGTTTTAAAAAGAGTGCATTTACTTCCTCATCTCCATTTGAAGAGATAGCTATGATACAAAGGTCAGTTTTGCTAAACTCTTTTCGTATCTCGAAAGTGAGTTCTAAACCATCCATCACGGGCATATTGTAGTCAGTAATCACTAAGGATATATCTTTTTTAGAGTTTATCATCCCCATAGCCTCTTCACCATGAGCAACGCTTATGACTTTAAAAAACATATTTTCAAGCATACCCTGCATAGTTTTTCTAAAAACCATAGAATCATCTACAACCAAAACTGTATGATTTTGATTTTTTCGAAGTCTTTGAATGGTGTGTATGATATAGTTAATATCGTTGATGCCACCTTTGTTTACATAGTCTATGATATTTTTTTTCAGCATTTTTTTTCTGAAATCTTTATCAATATTTCCACTTAAGATGATGACTTTTTGCCCTTTTCCTAAAACATAATCAACAATCTCCCCATTTGGAGCATCTGGTAAATTTATATCTAAAAGTGTTAAAAAATACTTATATCTTTTTAAAAATAGTTTTGCTTCACCCATGGAATATGCGACATCTACTTCAATCTCTAAGGTTGATGCGATTTTTTTAGAGATGAGTTTAGCAAGTGTTTTGTTATCTTCGACTATAAGTATTCTTTGAGACATTTTTTTTCCTGATATTTTATGAGAGAATAATACAAAAACTTACTGAAAATATTGCTAAATAAGGCTAAAATACGATTATGAATTACTTAGATGTTACAATAAATAAACTTAGCAATAAACAAAATGTATTTTTAACAGGTGGTGCTGGTGTTGGTAAAACGACTATAACAAGAGAGATTATAAAACATTTCGAGAGCGAAGCTAAAAAAGTTGCAAAACTTGCTTCAACTGGAATGGCAGCAACACTTATAGGTGGACAAACTCTACATAGTTTTTTAGACTTGGGTATATCTTCAGATGTTGATGAACTTATGAAAAATGGCAAATACGAGATAAAAAAGAAGATAAAAAAGCTTATCTCTAGTATGGATTTGATTGTTATAGATGAGATTTCTATGGTTAGCGATACTCTTTTTGACATGATAGCACTTCGTTTAAAACAGGCTGGGTTTGGTGGAAATATTTTGATAGTAGGTGATTTTTTACAACTTCCTCCAGTTGTTAGAGGTTACGGTGAAGTTCGTTTTGCATTTGAGTCAGAGTCATGGACAACTTTTGAATTTGAGAAGATAGAACTCACTCATATCTATAGAACAGATGATGTGAAGTTTATAGAACTTTTGCATCAAGTGCGTTTTGGATTTGTTGATGAGAGTGTTCATGAACAGCTAAACTCTTACATAAAACCACTACCCGATGACCTTAGTCAGTTTACTTTTCTTTTTGGTAAAAATATCTCGGCAAACAGACATAACAAAAGACAACTAGAGTTTATAGATAGTGAGCTATTTGTAAAAGAAGCACAGATTATCAAGCATCTTAAATCGACTAAAGATAGTGAAATTGAGAGATTTATGAATGATGCTAGAATAGAAAAAGAGTTAGAGTTAAAGATAGGTTCGCCAGTGCTGTTTACAAGAAACTCTTGGAACTATTTTAATGGCGAAAGAGGGCTTGTTGTAAATGTTGATGAGAGTTTCGTTTATGTCCAAAAAAGTGATGGCAAAGTAGTAAAGTTAGAGAGCGTTGCACAAAATAAATCTGTATGGAAGGAAAAAACAGTTGATGGCAAAAAAGAGATGGTAGAAGAGGATATTTTTAGCATCTATCAGTTTCCTATCAAGTTAGCCTTTGCAATAACCATACACAAATCACAAGGCATGAGCATAGAAGATTTGATAATAGAAACAAATGAGATTTTCGCTCCAAGCCAGTTTTATGTAGCACTCTCAAGAAGTTCAAATCCACTGCGTTTAAACCTAATAGCTCCAAAAAAACAGTGGTATGATTTGGCTTATGCAGATTCTAAGGCTATGGAGTTTGTTAAGGATGATGTAAGTTGCTAAAAAAAGTAGATAGTGGCATACTTTTTATGCTTGGGAGTGCTTTGATTTCTGCCTTAAATGGTGCTATCGCTAAAATACTCTCAGAAGATATGTCTGCTATGGAGATAGTGTTTTTTAGAAATATGATAGGGATAGTTCTTATCCTTATGACCTTAAAACATACACCTCCAAAACTTACAGGTGGAAAGTTTCACTTGCTGTTTACTCGTGGATTTTTTGGATTTTCTGCGATGATTTTGTTTTTTTACACCATTACAACTATTCCACTGGGTGAAGCCATAACTCTTAACAAAACTTCTCCTCTTTTTGTTTCTATATTAGCCTATTATCTTCTTCATGAACACCTAAGTAAGCGAACACTTTTTGCCCTTTTTATTGGTTTTTTAGGGATTATTCTGATAACAAAACCATTTGACATGCAAATATCGTATGAACATCTACTAGGTATTTTAGGTGGTTTTTTCGCTGCAGCTGCTTACACGACTATCAAAAAGATAAAAGATATTTATGATTCAAGAGTTATTGTTCTTTCCTTTGTTGTAGTAGGGACATTGTTACCAGCAGTTTTATTTTCTATTGCTCCATTTGTTGAAGTTCCAAAGGCAATCTCTTTTTTATTTCCTGAGTTTATAGTTCCTCAAAGCTTAACTCTTTGGCTTATTATTGCATTTATGGCAGTCATTTCTACACTCTCTCAGTGGCTACTTACAAAAGCATACAGTGCTTCAAACCTTAGTATAGTAGGTGTGATAAGCTATACAAACATTCCTTTTGCCATAGGTTTTGGTTGGATGTTAGGAGATGCTTTTCCAGATAGTTTAACTTTTAGTGGTATAGGGTTGATTGTATTAGGTGGAATTTTAGTTGGTTTGAAAAAATAATGTATAATGTATTTAAAGGATTATCATGAAGATTTTATTATTTAGTTTGTTGGTTCTTTTAGGATTTAATGCTTGTGCTACTCATGATGATGGGTATTATGATAGAGCGAACAGAGCTAGTGAAAAGTCTTTGATAGGATTGGAAAGAGATACTAAGTAAAAGAAAATAAATAACTCTCACTTAAAGTGAGAATTATTTAGACCTAGAAGTTATTATAACTCTGATTCGTGTTTATCAAGATACTCAGCAACACCTTCAGTAGTCGCTTTCATACCTTCATCGCCTTTTTCCCAACCAGCAGCACATACTTCACCATGCTCGTCAGTAAATTGCATAGCATCTACCATACGAATCATCTCATCAATATTTCTTCCAAGTGGTAAGTCATTGATAACTGCATGACGAACTGTTCCTTTACTATCGATAAGGAATGAACCACGAAGAGCAACTGCTTCACCGAAAAGTACATCATAATCTTTAGAGATTTGTTTTGTAAGGTCAGCTACAAGTGGGTAACCAACTCTTCCGATACCACCATTGTTGATAGGAGTTTCTCTCCACGCAAAGTGAGAAAATTGGCTATCTACTGAACAACCGATAACATTAACACCACGGTCTTTAAACTCTTTAAGTCTATGGTCAAAAGCGATAAGTTCTGATGGACATACGAATGTAAAATCTAATGGATAAAAGAAAAGAACTGTACCTTTTTCTCCCATGTTTTCTGATAATTTGAAGTCTTCAACGATTGAACCGTCACCTAAAACTGCTGTTGCTGTAAAATCTGGAGCTGCATTTGTTACTAACATATAAAATGTCCTTGTATTAATTTTGTATGTAGAAATTCTATCTAAATTTTATTAACAAAACTTACAAGATATTTAATAGCTAAATTGTTTAAGGATAACTTTTATCTTTTAGCTAGGATTGGTATAAATACAATAAAAAAATTAGCGAAGTTGAGCTAAAATAGCACTATGAAAAATAAATACAAAATTTTAGTAACAAATGATGATGGATATGAAGCAAAAGGTCTGCTCTCTTTAGTTCATGCCTTAAAAGAGTTGGATGATGTTGAGGTGATTGTGGTCGCTCCTGCAAATGAAAAGTCAGCTTGTGGTCACTCTCTTACACTTGTTAGACCCTTGCGTTTTGTGAGTGTTGATGATGATTTTTATAAACTAGATGATGGAACTCCTAGCGACTGTGTTTATCTATCTTTAAGTACAATTTACAAAGATGAAAAACCAGACTTACTTATAAGTGGAATCAATCGTGGCTCAAACATGGGTGAAGATATAACTTACTCTGGAACTGCTGCTGGAGCGATGGAAGGAGTTTTACATGACATTCCTTCCATCGCTATAAGTCAGGTTATGGATTTTACAAATCCTGCTGGAGACTTTTCTTTAGCACAAAAAACCATACAAAAACTTGTGAGTAAGATAAGAGAGGGTAGTTTTCCACTTCCAGAGCGTGAGTTTTTAAATGTAAACATCCCATCAGAAACACTAGAAGCTGATATAAAAGTCACCTATGCAGGGTACAGACACTATGCAAATGACTCTCATCTTCATAGAAATCCTAGAGGAGAGGAGTATTATTGGCTTGGACTTCACCCACTTAATTTTTCACCAAGAGATACAACTGGCATGAGCGATTATGAGGCTATAGAAGCTGGATATATCTCTATGACTCCGATTATGCTTGATTTGAGTGCTTATAAAAGTATGCAAAAGCTAGAAGAGTGGATGGATTAGTTTGGAAAAATATGACCGTATAAAACTACTTTTAAAAGATGATTTTGTAAAACTTGAAGATGCAAAGATAATACTTTTAGGAGTAGGTGGAGTAGGGAGTTTTTGTCTTGATTGTTTACGTAGAAGTGGAGTGAAAAACATAACTATCGTGGACTATGATGCTTATGATGAGAGTAATCAAAACCGTCAAATGTGGTCAGAACTTCATGAGGGTGAATCTAAAGTTGAAGCACTAAAATCGCACTACCCAGAGATAAAAATCATCAACAGACGCATAGATGAAGAGTGGGTTAAAGAGTTTGATTTTGATGAGTATGATTTGGTTTTAGATGCTATAGATGACACAAAAGCAAAACTAGCTATCGCACAAAAATGTTACAAAAAACTTATCTCCTCTTTTGGAAGTGCAAAACGCCTTGACCCTACAAAAGTGGAAGTTGCAGACATCTGGAAAACTTACGGAGATAGGTTTGGTTCTAAGATAAGATATGAACTTAGAAAACGAGGATTTAAGAAAAAATACACAACAATTTTTTCTACAGAAGAGGCTCTTATAAAAGAAAAAGGTAGTTTCATGGGCGTAACAGCGACATTTGGTTTGACTATGTGTTCTCAAGCGATAAAAAAGATGAGAGAGCAAAAAAATGTTTGATTTTATGGACAGTGATTGGTTTAATATAACTATGCAAATAATCTTTTTGATTTTGATTTCTTATGATGTGAAAAAATATATAGAGACTAAAAAAAGAGAATATATA
>JALTUB010000105.1 GCA_027047745.1 Sulfurimonas sp. | reverse complement strand
AGTGGAGAGATTAGAGTTGAGTATGAATAACAATGGGGCTGGGACTTTAGTCCCACAAGAAGATTGGACTAAAGTCCAAGCCCCTATGGGAGATAGTAAAGTTAATAGTTGGACTAAAGTCCAAGCCCCTAAGAGAGGTAAGTTCTTAAATTTACCTCATATTGATATGATAGGTTATTATCAATTTGTTACCTTTAGAACCTTTGATAGTATTGATGAGTTTTTGAAAAGATTATCAGCTGAAAATATACAAACAAAAACTAAACAATATAAAATTGACAATTATTTAGATAACTCTTCTCATGGTTGCTATCTTAATGATAAAGTTTTAGAGTATCTTAAAAACTTTTTTATTGAAAAAGACAAGATACTGTATGAGTTGATCGCATTTTGTATAATGCCAAATCATATTCATATACTTTTTAAACAAAATATTGAGCTTGATAAAATAATGAAGATCATAAAAGGTAGTAGTTCTAATAGAATCAATAAGATACTTTGTAAAAAAGGTAAGTTTTGGGATAGTAATTACTACGATAAAGCTATCAGAGATAATAATCATTTTGTAACTACTTATGAGTATATAAAAAATAATCCTTTAAAAGTTGGACTTAGTAAAGATAGATTTTATGGAATTTATGAACAGTAATGGGGCTGGGACTTTAGCCACAAACAAACATGGGGCTGGGACTTTAGCCACAAACAAACATGGGGCTGGGACTTCAGTCCCACAAATAGATAGTAAAGTTAATAGTTGGACTAAAGTCCAAGCCCCTAAGAGAGATAGTAAAGTTAATAGTTGGACTAAAGTCCAAGCCCCTGCAATCAGAACTGTTTGACTTATGTATATAAATAGTATATAATTTTTTAAAAGGATTTAACTATGCACTCACTAGCACAACTTCAAAAACAACAAGTAGGGCTTAGACTGCCTGTTTATCTTATAGAACAGATAGATGAGCTTACCGAGGAGTATAACTTAAATAGAACGGATATTATTATTGAGTCTATTAAGTCATATATAGAAAAACAAGAGGCAGAAGAGTTTTATAAAAGTTTTGATGAGGGTTGTAAACAACTAAAAGAGATTTTAGATGACCCTAAAAAGGCAGATGAACTCCAAACACTTGATGAGTTTTTAGATGAACTTTAAAGTAGTTCCATTGGATAGCTTTAAAAACAATTTTAAAGCTTTACAAAAAAAGTATAAAAGTATAAAAAATGATGTTAGTAAACTCACTATTGAATTGGGTGATAATCCTAAATCAGGCATATATTTACATCATAATTGCTATAAAATCAGAGTTGCTAACTCATCTATTCCTACAGGTAAAAGTGGAGGATTTAGAACTATCTATTATTTTGTAGATGAACATAAAAGTGTCTATCTTATTGCTATATATTCTAAAACAAAAAAAGAGAATATATCTGAAAATGAACTGCTCGAACTTTTAAAAATCAACGGCTTAGAAAAATGAGCGAATACCTACAATCAGAACTCCCAGCGATAGAGCTTTTTAAGAAGCTTGGATATGAATACTTTGATGCCAAAGGCGAAATGTATGAGGTTGTGCTTGAAGATAGATTAACAACTTCACTAAAAAAGATAAACCCTTGGCTAAATGAAAACAATCTCCAAAAAGTCGTTCGCAAACTTTTAGCCTCAAGCACTATGGGTAGTTCTCTCATGGAGATAAACTCCGAGATACACAAACTTATAACTCGTGCTGACGCTCTCTCACTTAAACCTACACCAGATGAACACCCAAAGGCTGTAAAGTTTATAGACTATGAAACCAAAGAAAACAATGAGTTTCTTGTAGTAAATCAAATGAAGTTCAAAGGCGAACGGGCTAACTCTATCCCTGATTTAGTAGTGTTTGTTAATGGTCTTCCTCTTGCTGTAATAGAAGCAAAAAATCAAAAGGTAGATATAAGTGATATTGCTGATTTAGAGTATTATCAGACAAATTCGCCTAAACTGTTTCACTACAATCAGATAATAGGTGCTATCAATCGTATATCTGGCTTATATGGTACGATAGAAGCTTCAATGAAGTTCTACTCAAAATATAATGAAGTTGCATCTCATGAGCTTGTAGAGTTGTTAGATAATGAACCAACTCCACAAGATATTTTAATCTACAATCTATTTGAGAAAAGAAGATTTCTTGACATCATCAAATACTTTGTAATCTTTGAAGTTGTTGAGGGTAGAACAATCAAGAAACTACCACGATACCAACAACTTCGTGCCGTAAATAAAATAGTTGATAGACTTAAAAATGAAAACCGTGGTGGTGTTGTATGGCATACCCAAGGGAGTGGTAAATCTATAACGATGATTTATCTTGCTACTAAACTAAGAGCTGCTACAAGTGGGTTTGATAATCCTACTATTATGGTGCTAACCGATAGAACAGATTTAGACAACCAAATCAGAAGCACTTTTAACAGAGTTGGTTTTTCTAATGTTATACAAGCAAACTCAATTTCTCACTTAAAGACACTGCTAAAAGATAGCTATGGTAAAACTCTCACTTCAACGATACAGAAGTTTCAAGAGAGAGCCGAGAGTTGGACTAAAGTCCAAGCCCCAAGTATTGCAGATAGGGCTGGGACTTTAGTCTCACAAACAAAACAAGGGGCTGGGACTTTAGTCCCAAAAGTTGAAGTATTAAGCGATAAGGAAAATATCTTTGTTCTTATAGATGAAGCCCACCGTTCGCAGTATGGACTAACTGCTTCTTACATGAGACAAGCTCTTCCAAACGCTAAGTTTATAGCATTTACTGGAACACCGATAGACAAAGAGAACAAATCAACACTTCACGAGTTTTATGGTGGCGATTATATAGACAAATACACTATCAAACAATCAGTAGCTGATGGTAATACACTGCCGATATTTTATGAAACAGGGCTAAGTAAGTTCTTCATTGAAAAAGAGCTTTTAGATGCTGAGTTTGATAGGATGTTTTCAAATGAGAGTGCTAAAAAACAAGCGATACTAAAAACCAAGGCTACACAACTTGATAAAAATGCTACTCGCAGAGTTGAAGAGATAGCAAAGAGTATTGTAAAACATTATAAAAACAAGAGCTATTTGGACGGCTTCAAAGCGATGATAGTATGTCATAATAGATACCAAGCAATAGCCTATAAAAAAGCATTTAATAAGTTGGCTAGTCTTGGGCAAAACAGTTTCCAATCAAAAGTTATAATGAGCTTTGACACAAAGAAAGACCCACAAGAGTTTTATGATTTAGCTGTGCAAGAAGCTGATGTAAAACAAGCGATAGAAGATTTCAAACTACCATTTGGGCAAGAGAGTGATAAAAGCCGTGGTGGTAAAAAACAGTTTGATAACACTGCTTTTCTAATAGTAAGTGATATGCTACTAACGGGATATGATGCTCCGATACTACAAACCCTTTATGTTGATAAGATACTAAAAGAGCATAATCTACTTCAAGCCATAGCAAGGGTTAATAGAACTCGTAAAGGTAAAGTAGCTGGGTTCGTTGTAGATTACGCAGGAATTACAAAACACCTTGTTAATGCTCTTGAAATATTTAGTGGCGATTTAAGCCCAAGTGATGTTATGATGGATATAGCAGACGAGAAAACTACACTTGAAAATAGACATACTAAGCTTGTAAATCACTTCAAAAGTGTTAAGAAGAACAGAGAAACTAAGAGAGATGACTTTATACTTCAAGCGATAAACTACTTAAAGCCAGAAGATATAAAAGATAAGTTTAAAGAGCTGACAAGTGATTTTAACAAGTCCATGAACATAGTTCTTCCAGACCCTTTTGCTTCTAAATATGATTATGATTTTAAGCTCTTTAATGAGATAAAAATGATGGTTAGAGATAGCAAAGAGAAAATAACTCGTGAAGATAGTAAGAAGCTTCAAATGATTTTAGATGAGCATTTAAGAGCTAATGGGATTGAATACTTACTTCAAGAAGCTATTGATATTACTGACTATAAGAAGTTTGCCGAGGCACTAACAAGAGAGGGCAAACACAACCCACTTGACAAAGCAAAAGCGATTATAAAAGCCAATGAAGAAGAAAATCCAGCGTTAGCACTTGAACTATCTGAGCTGTTAGAGAAAAAACTCATTGATGCTAAAATAGATAGAAAACAAGCTGTTATAGATATGTTTAGCGATATGCAAGAGATAATCAATCGCCATAAAAATAGATATAGCAGTGTTGGACTGGATGATGAAAAACAGCTTGTAGTTTATGATTTGGTAAAAGACATGAGTGATGAAGCAGATAAGCTAACACTTGAAATTTTTGATGCTCTTGATGAGTGGTTAAGTAAAAAAGCTATACTTGTTCAAAGTGATGCTCAAAAAGATATGAGAAAATCTATCAAACCACTTCTTGCGAAATATGGAGTAGAGAGAAAAATGTCAAAGAATATAGTGGCTCGGTTGGTAGAAAAATTTGCATAGCGTAGAGTATGGTACTAAAAATATTGTGTTTGATATAGAGCGAAAAGCTACACTAAAAAATACATATATCAATGTTGATACTGATGGGGTGTTAGTAAAAACAAATCAAAACACCACAATAGAAGAGATAAATAAGATGGTTAGTAATAAATCGGCTTGGATAAGTAAAAAACTTGAACTTTTCAAAGCGATAGTAGTTAATCATGACATAACAACTGGTTCAAGACTTTACTATATGGGCAAGAGTTATTATGTACATATAAAAACTGATGAAGATGCTAAAACGATTACTATTAACTTCACTCACTCAAAGTTTTATATAACTACGCCCATAAAATATTCAGACAGTGAACTTCACAGTGTGATAGAAAACTTTTACAAGCAAAAGGCGATAGAGAAAATCATGCCACTTACTAAAAAATGGGCTAAGATAATGGATGTTGAGCCTGAGCATATCAGCTATAGATACTCAAAAAACAGATGGGGAAGTTGCAGTTCAACAAATCGCTTATCATTTAACTATCATCTAGTAAAACTATCCTCTTCGCTTATTGAATATGTAATCATACATGAACTAGCTCATATCACCTTCAAAAATCATTCTAAAGAGTTTTGGAAATTAGTTTACAATCACTTGCCAGATTATAAAGCAAGAGAAGAAAAAATCAGGGTATTTGAAAAATTATTTTAAATAAAGGGTTCGATTTTAGTTATAATTTCTAAAAGGAGTTACTATAGAAACTTTTATAATTTATGCTTTAGGGATTTTCAGCACTATTGTAGCCCTGTATGTCTTAGGTATTTTATTAGCACCCTACTCTCCAAACAAAGTAAAAAACGAGCATTTTGAGTGTGGACTTCCTCCTAGTAGTTCTACACCGAAAAAAGCTAACTTTGGCTTTTTTATGTTTGCCATTATGTTCATCATTGCAGATATGACAGGCTTGTTTTTTTCTCTGTTTGTTTATGCAAAAGATGCACACTCGCAAACTATTGCAGCTATTTTTGCTCTTATTATTGCCTTTGCATTGATGATAGCTATGAAGGAGTACAACCATGCTCAAAATATATGATTTTTTCGCTCATGCTAAAAGTGAATCACTTTGGATGGCTCACTTTTGTACAGGCTGTTGTTCGCTTGAGATGGCAGCAGCTATGGGTCCTCGTTATGATTGGGAGAGATATGGTTATCTGCCTACTCCTACCCCTCGTCAAGCTGATTTGCTTATCATCACAGGCTTAGTCACAAAAAAAATACTCCCTGCACTTTTAAGAACTTACGCACAGATGCCTGAACCAAAATATGTGTTAGCTTTAGGGGCTTGTTCATTTGATGGAGGACCTTATAATGACTCTTTAGCTGTCATCAAAAATCCTACTGAGATACTTCCTGCAGATGTTTTTGTAGCTGGTTGTCCTCCTCGTCCTGAAGCCATCATCGCTGGACTTGAAGAGATAAAAGAGAAGATGAAACAAGGCATACCGAGTGCTGCTAGTCAAGGTGGACTATGGAAAGAGATGGAGTTTTAAATGCAAAGTCTTTATAACATTTTACAAAAGTACGAAACAGAGTATTTAGAAGATTATAAAACAAGCTGGAAAAAAGTCAAACTCTCAAATGCAGAGGATTTGCTAAAAGTTGCAAAAGAGTTAAAAAACAATGGCTTAAAAACCATCGCAACAGTTTCGCCAACAGACTTTTTAGAAGAAAATATCATAGAGATAAACTACTTTTTTGAAGACCTCATCACAAAACGCAACTGCTGGTTAAAATGTGATATTTCAAGAGAGTTAGACAGATGTGAAATAGAGTCTTTAACACCACTTTTTAAGGGGGCTAATTGGCATGAGAGAGAAGCTTACTCTATGTTTGGGGTGAGATTTTTACATCATCCAGATTTACGCCCTATTATCGTTTCGCAAGATTTTTACGGTAAAACTCCTTTTAGAAAAGATTTTGATTGGGACGCTCATGAAAAAAATACACTCCAAAACATACAAACCATAGTAGATGCTTTTAAGAACGAAGAGAGTGAAAATGATAAGGGGATAGATGAAGATAGTTCCCAAACTGTTTTAAATTGGGGTCCTACACATCCTGCAAGTGGGCCTATTCGCCTTAAAGTACATTGTGATGGGGAAGATGTGATTAGCATTGACCCTGACATCGGTTTTGTGTGGCGTGCTTTAGAACATCTTGTAACCAAAAAAGATTTTATAGGGGCTATTGTCGCTGTTGAGAGACTCTGTTTTATGGACAATATCAACTCAATGGTAGCGTATGCACAAGCTGTTGAAGAGATAGCAGGAACACAAATAACAGAGTTTGCAAAATGGATGCGTGTCCTTTTAGGTGAAGTCTCTCGAATCTCTTCTCATGCTATGGGTATGGGTGGTTTTTACAACGCCTTAGGTTTACATACAGTTGCCATGTGGAATATGGATATAAGAGAATTTTTTCTTGACTTTTTAGAGTCATATAGTGGTGCAAGAATAGCAACTGCAGCCGTTGAACCAGGTGGTGTTCGCTATGGTTTGCAAGAAAATATGTTAGATGAACTGCAACTTGCTCTTGATAA
>JALTUB010000104.1 GCA_027047745.1 Sulfurimonas sp. | reverse complement strand
TCAAGTTGGTCTTGGCTCAACTGTTGCATCTGCAACTCGTATATTTTCTCAAGGTTCTATCCAAAACTCAGATAAAAATACTGATATAGCTATCCAAGGTGATGGCTTTTTTATGATTTCACCAGATAGTGGAAATACATATAAATATACTCGTGATGGTAACTTTTCATTTGATGCAGGTGGAAACTTTGTTGATAGCAATGGTTTTATAGCTCAAGGTTGGCTTAGAGATAAGGTAACAGGAAAAGTTGACTCTACTGCACCGATAACAAATATCAACATAGCACCAGGACTAACAACTCCAGCACAAGCAACACAAGAGGTTGTGCTTAAAGCAAATCTTAACTCTGGAGGTACAATAAAGAGTTTTTCTTCTGCATATAAAGTAGGATCTTCTCCTGTATCTGCTACTCCACCAACTAGTAATACTAATTTATCGAGTAATATTTCAGCTAAGGATAATAATACTCCAGCATATGACATTGCATCAGGAGATTTAGGTGTCATGTACAATAGTGTTGGTGAAGCTTTTTCACTTCAAGAAAAGCAAGGTGTCTGGATGTCGTTTAGGGAGTCATCAATTACAGCAACTAATAATGTTACATCTACTTCAAACTTGGATATTACATTGACTGATGATGCAGGAACGCTATATACTATTAAGCAAGCTGATGTTGGAAGTGCTGTTCAAAATGCAAATGCTTTTGCTTCAAAAATTAATCAATATACAGCAAAAACAGGTGTGGAAGCATCAATTGCCAGTGGACCTAAACTTGTCTTAATAAACAAAAATGGGAATGAACTTGCTCATAATATTAACCTAACAGTTAATACAGGGGATAGTTCAGGTTTAGCAACAGCATCAGATACAACAGCATATAAATATAGTTATATAAAAAGTGGTGCAACTCCCAATAATCCAAGTGGCGATAAAACATTTACGACTATGTCTGAATTACGAGAAGCAATGGAATCTGAAGCGCGTAATATTGATCAAAATAGTGATGGAACATATGCGAACTCAATTGCTGTATCTGTGGATGCAGCTGGAAAGTTTAAGATAACTAACTCTGGTTCATCAGCAGATGATTATACAATAAATTTGCAAGTTACACCTATTTTGGGTTCTGAATCTGAAAATACACGCTTTACAAAAAATATGAAAGCGTTGAGTACTACTTTGCCAAATAATTCATCTGCTACTGCATATTCTCAAAGTTTTAATGCTGCAACGCATTCTAGCAGTATAGATGTTTTTGACTCATTAGGTTCTAAGCATACGGTACGAATGGCATTTAGAAAAACAAAAGTTGATGGTGAAACAAGTAAATGGAGTATGATAGTTACTGTTCCTGATCCTGGAGAGATTAATTCAAATACAACTGTCTCACCAAAAAATGAAGTACGAGGTAATATTCGATTTAATGCAGATGGATCATTTTTAGATAAAACACCACCATCAATTGTCTATTCTGCACATAATGGCTCAAAACCTGGGCAAACTGTTAAGTTTAGTTTTGGTACGGCAAATGCATTTGATGGTATGACATCTTTTGATAGTAAGTCATCAACTTCGGGAATCTCTCAAGATGGTTTTACTGGTGGTGATTTAGTTGGAATTAGAATAGACCAGAGTGGTACTTTAGTTGGTTCATTTTCAAATGGTAGAAGTTTTGGTTTGGCTCAAATAGGTATGGCAAAATTTACAAACAATGAAGGTCTAGCAACTGAGGGTGGAAATGTTTATGTTCAAACAGCCAACTCAGGAGATCCTATCATAGGAACAGCTGCAACGGCTGGTCGTGGATTTATCCAAAGTGCTGCACTTGAAGCTTCAAATGTTGACCTCTCTCGTGCTTTAACACAGCTAATCATCATTCAGCGTGGTTTTCAAGCAAATGGTAAAACTATCACAACTTCAGACCAACTACTTCAAACATTGATTGGCTTGAAAAACTAAATGAGTGATTATTTAAAAGAACTTGCAAAGGGTATTATTGCCTTTGCAAATCTCTTTACTGTTTTAGTATTTTTTAAATCTAGTAACTGGTTTTATGGAATTTTAGCTATACTAACGCTATATATTACGAGTGGAGCACTCT
>JALTUB010000103.1 GCA_027047745.1 Sulfurimonas sp. | reverse complement strand
TTTATAGACATACGACATCTTGGAGAGGAGCTAATAGATAGAGAACTCCCCCAAGAGAGAAAATTAGCAAAACTTTATGAAAATATTGACCCAGTTAGTGAAATAATCCCTATAAAACCAGTTGCACACTATACTATGGGTGGCATCGCAGTTAATCATCACTCACAAACAAACATAGAAGGTTTGTTTGCTTGTGGTGAGTGTGCAAACCATAGAGTTCATGGAGCAA
Organism: Sulfurimonas sp.; assembly: GCA_027047745.1. GTDB lineage: Bacteria > Campylobacterota > Campylobacteria > Campylobacterales > Sulfurimonadaceae > Sulfurimonas. Next base: position 6,884 of record JALTUB010000103.1, on the reverse strand, counting down.
ATCGTTTAGGTGGTAACTCTCTTTTAGAGATAGTTGTTTTTGGTAAAGAAGCTGGTTTAAATGCTGCAAAATATGTGAAAGAACATATAACTCGTTCCCAAACTCTGTTTGGGAATGCATATGAAAGTAAAGATATTAGTGTACACTCCCAAATGAAATTTGGGAGCGAGATTGGACTTAGTAAAATAAAAGAGTATAAAAATGAGCTTGATTTTTATGCTAAGAGAGAGTATATCGGTGAACTCTTTTACAAAAATGTCGGAATAACAAGAAAAAAAGAGGAACTGCTTTACGCAAAAGAGGAGATACAAAATATCAAAAATAATATAGAACGATTTGGTGTTAGTGATACATCAAAAGTTTATAACACTAACTTAACAGAGTTTTTAGAGTTTTTAAATATGCTTGATATTTGTGAGCAAGTAGTTGAGAGTGCAATCAAACGAGAAGTGAGCTGTGGTGCTCACTTCATGGGAGAGTAGTATGAAGATAAGTATCAAAAGAGAAGATAGTTTTGTGGAGTATGAAGTTGAACTAACAAACGCAACACTTCTTGAAGTTTTAAACAGTATAAAAACGCATCAAGATAACACGCTTAGTTTTAGTAGTGGTTGTAGAAGTAGTGTTTGTGGTTCATGTGCTATGCGTGTAAATGAAAAAGAGGTTCTGGCTTGTTCATACAAGGTTCAAGATGGGGACAAAATAGAACCATTGAACAATATGCCAGTTATCCGTGACTTAGTAGTTGATATGGACAAATCATTAAGTTTTAATCGTGTAGCAAAAACATGGCTTAGTAAACTAAATGAAAAAGCAGAATTAGACAATCAAACACAGCTTATAAATGAAGTTCAGAGTGATTGTATATTGTGTGGGTCTTGTTACTCTGCTTGTCCTGTTTATGCTGTAAATAGTGAGTTTTTAGGACCTTTTTCGCTTACTCGTGTTTGGAAATATGTTAGTGATAAACGAGAAGAAGAGCCACAAGAGAAGATAGATACTATACAAACAAATGGCGTTTGGGATTGTACACTATGCAATGAATGTACAGTCGTATGCCCTCAAAATATATCTAGTAAAGCAGATATTGAAAAGTTACGAGTGAAATCAACTATAGCAGGATATAGTGACCCAAGTTTTGCACAAAATTTTGGCTCTTTTGATGGAAGTCCAACTTTTTAAAACAAAGATGTTATAATAACTAAAACAAAACAAAGGCTAACAATGGCTAAAGAACACTCATTTGATATTACTGCAAAGATTGATGCACAACAGTTTAAAAATGCTATAAACCTCGTTGATAGAGAAGTTTCAAATCGTTATGATTTTAAGGGAACTACTTACGAAGTAAACTATAAAGAAAAAGAGAAAGTTTTAGTGCTTATCGCTTCTAGTGATAACAAGCTTGATGCACTCAAAGACATTGTTATATCTAAGTTTTTAAAACAGGGTTTATCTTCAAAAGTTATAGATGAGTTGAGAGTGGAAGACTCATCAGGTGGAAATCGTAAGGTTACTTTTAAAGTTGTTGATTACATCGAGTCAAAAGAGGCTAAGAAAATTACGGCTGAGATAAAAAAAATGAAACTCAAAGTAAATGCTCAAATCGAAGGCGATAGTATCAGAGTAAAAGGTGCAAAACTTGATGATCTTCAAAAAGTCATGAAGATGGTCAGAGAAGAAGAGTGGGATGCACCACTCTCTTTTGAAAATATGAGATAGGGGAAGTTTATGAGTAAGATGAGTGTTAATGATGCAGCAATACATTTTGGAGTCTCAAAAGAGGCTATACATAACCGTATAAGAAGAGGTTCTTTAAAATCTGTTATAGAAGATGGTGTTAAGCTTGTCATCATAGACTCAACTACACCTAAAAGAGCAACGATACGAGTAAATAGTACAAAAAATATGAGTGATGATAAATACTATAAACTTTTAGAAGATCAAAATGCTAAACTGCAATCTCGTGTTGATACTCTTGAAGATGAAACCAGAACTTTGCGAGACCAAAAAGAAGATATGCTGATACAAGAGCGTATAAAGATAGAAAACATTTATAAAGAGAAAGATGAACAACTTAAAAATATACTATCATCTATATCTTCAAAGTTTATGTTAAATGCACCACAAGAGGAACATCTTGAAGCAGAGATAGAGAGTGTAGATGTTATCCCCGTAGAAGATAAAAAAACTAAATCAAAAGTTATTTCATTAAAAAAATATCTAAAAAAACTGAACTTATCAGAAAAAAAACAGGAAAAAATAAAAAAGAAATTTGACAAACTGTATAAAAAAGATGAAAGAATAATTCTTTATGGAAAGAAGTATTATGTTGATATTAAAAAGTTTTCTTATTCGGACTTAATTTAAGAGGTGTTAGTATACCTCTATCCTATTTCTTCCATTATCTTTAGCTGTATATAAGTTTTTATCTACAATCATGATATACTCATCAATAAATCTTTTTTTGAATATTTTTTCAGGTTTGATCTCCATCATTCCCATGCTGACAGTTGCTTTGATGGTATGCTCATTAAAAGATAACTCTGCCTTTTCAAACTCTTGTCTGATTTTTTCTAAAATCGTATAGCCATTTTTTTTGTTTACTGTTGGAAGAATGATGACAAACTCTTCTCCTCCATAACGGATAATCATATCAGAATTTCGTATATGTTTTTGAACTGTTTGTACGAAAAGTTTTAACACTTGGTCACCTGCCACATGCCCGTAAGTGTCATTTACTTTTTTAAACATATCTAAGTCACACATCGCTAGTACAAAGTTATTGTTTGTTGCAAGTGCCAACTCATATTGACTCTCGAAAAGGTCTTTTAACGCATTTCTATTGAGTGAACCTGTTAAAGTGTCTTTTGTTATTTTATTATTGATAATAATTTGGTCTAGTAGGGATAACTCTGTCCCTATACTTAGTGAGATAAGTTCACATTTTTCAAGATAAGTTATTAGAATATTGTATTCACCATCTTCTATGCTGTCATAAATCTTTTGTGCGAAAATATGAAGTTTGTTGTGAATATTATTGAGTGAATTATATTTTGAGTTGTTTTGTATCGTGATTTTTCCGTCACCATGAAGCCATTTGCCAAAATCACATAAGGTGTGATTGAGTTCAGGAAACTTTGTTTTATCTTTTGTTCTAATATGTTGGGCAAGACTTGTGAGCCATATCAGGTGTACTTCATAGTGTGCAACTAGATTCTTTTCGTTTAAATCTGATAAAGAACTACGGCGAACATTGTTCATCGAGATTAATTTATCAACATACTCAAGAAGGTATATATGAGCTACGCTATTTGTAATATCTTTAAACAGTTGTAGTATTTTGATAATATCAGAGGTCATATTTTTTTCAATAGCATTAGATATGATAATGTTTTTAAGCCAGTAAATCTCATTCACCATAATACCATAAGGTGTTTCTAGTTCTATTTTGTAACTTGTAAGTTTTTCAAATTTTTCTATAATTTTTTGATCATCAAAAACTGTGTTGAGTATCTGAAAAATAGTTCTGTAGCATTCTAGTGATTTCCTATTATTTTTATCACTAGCTATATGAACACTTGTTGTATATTTGTTGATAAAATCATCTAAGTTATCATCAATGTTATCGTAAATATTTTGAAAATCATATCTCATTTTATACCCTCATAAATTACTTGATTTTAAGTGTGAACCTTTTACAATAAATATCAAGTTTACTTATTATATCTTTATGACATTATATCGACATTTTTGCCATTACTTTTAAATTATTGTTAATTATAGCAAAAAACAACTGCTCTTTATGGTGTTTAAATACTTTCTTGGCTAAAATGTCATCCTTACAAAAGGTCGAGTGTCCGAGTGGCCGATGGTGCATCCTTGGAAAGGATGTGTAGAGCAATCTACCGAGAGTTCGAATCTCTCCTCGACCACCATCTTCAAATTTATCCACATATAAGAGTAAAAAAATGTAAAAAAGTATATAATTTTGTTAAACATAAATAAGGTAAATTATATGAAAATTAGGTTGGCTGGATTTAAAGAGGATAAATTTATCTTAGTGCATTGGTTTATAGACCTGAAAAATAAAGATAAAACACTCTCGTTTAATGAAACGAAAAGAGTAAAAGAGCAAGGTCGCTTAAAAGATAAGATTATTTCTCATCTTCCTTTTAAAAGTGATAGCTTCATGATTGTTCGCTTTGACATCGCATATAACACACTTTTTCTAAATGAGTATGAAACATTCAAATACCAATATAAAGAAGAATCTGAGTATATGGGTTCTAAAGAAAATCTAAACCAGTTTGTTAGAGACTACTTTAGTGATGAAAATATTCAGATAATGATTAAGTCTATAATTGCTAGTGATAAAGTAAAATTAGAGACTAAGAAGATTTTAGAGAAATATTTAATAAAAAATGATAAACATATTGAAAGTGAAGAAAAAGAAGTTGAAAAAAGAGTCAATGAATATTACAGATATAATATCACACCAGAAGAAAATAAAACATTAGTGGCAGGAATACACTATTTAGTAGCTGTTTTAGGGAAAAATCTAAATCATGATTCTTCAAAAAAAATTATAGATTTAAGAAATATACTAAATAAAGTTAAACATATTGAAGTATCAGATAAGAAAATTAATGCAACAAATAAGGCTAGAAGTACAAATCGGGAGATAAGTAGAAATAAAATAGTAAAAGCATACACAAAGCTAAAGAAACAGGGGAAAAATATAACAATCTACTCTATTTCTAAAGAGGCAAAGGTAGCATATCCAACAGCAAAAAAATATATAGAAATATATGAAAATGATTTACTAAAATAAGTTAAACATATTTTAGTAAATAAAAATGAATTATAAATTTAGTAAGTATAAATAAGATTATTGATGATATAATTGCTCATTGATGATAAATATAGTGCATAATTAGGTGGTATTTTGTGGATATAACATTACTTGTTCAGATTATTCTTGGTCTAGTAGTTATATTAAGTATCCTAGTTGTTTTATGGAAATTGCCAAGTGGAGTCAAAAGTAAAGATGATAAGATTCCTGATAAAAAAGTACCACATAAAAATGCTTTAAACATTGATTTTAAATATTTACAATCGATTATTTTCAATAAAGATAGCTCTACAAAAGAGTTAGGGGATGCCTTAGAGCTTATTATCAAGTATCATGGAATCATTCCTAAGAGATTAGGCGTGAGAGCTCATCCTGATTCCAAAGTTTATATGGATATTCTTTTTAAGCTTTGTAGGCATAAAAATGCAAGTAAAAGTATAGTTGTTAAGTTCAATAACGAACTAGAGAAGTTAAATAAAGAGTATAAAGTAGAAATCAATAATGCTTTAATGAGGGGGCTTAACTCCAGAGGAGTTTAGCTATTTATGATGAGTTCTGTAGCTTTGCCTTGTATGATTGTTATATCTCTTTTTTTAAGCTCTTCAAGAGTATCTAAGTCCATAACACCAGAGGCGATAAGAGCTATGTCTATGCTATCTGTGATAAGCTTAAGAGCAGATAGTGATTTATCACTTTGAGATAGGAAATAACTACTCTCTCCTTTGATGTAAACAGGTCTAAGCTCTTGTAGATATTGATAGTCTGTACTCTCTCCAATAAATTCAAATATACCCATTTCGATACTGTTTTTCTCAAATAGTTTTTTATAATCTTTAACAAGTTCACTATTTTTACTCACAAGTTTATCAGGCATTTCTATGATTAGTTTAAATGCTAATTGTGAAGAGTAGCTATTTAAAAGAGATTTCATCTCTTCAAATGTAGAAGAGAGTGTTAAAAATTCATAAGGAAGTCTAAGAGAACAAATCTCGTTTTTAAAGCTTTTATCGCTATGTTTAAATAGCATATTTAACACATTTCTATAAATATCATTACTTAGTCCAGTCTGATTTGCTGGAGCCATAAACTGACCATAATAGTATGTTTTGTCTTCACTAGCTTGAAGTGTTAAACTTAATGATTTGTGTGCTACTGTTTTATTTTTAGCATCAACAGTTGACCAAGATACAAACTTAAGTTTGTTGTGTTCTATGGCATCATTTATTATCTCTCTCCACGCATCTTTACCCATGACTTCTGTAATATTTGCTGGTTGTGCAAGATATAAATGACTTGTGTTAAACTTTGCTTGAGAAAGAGCATTGTCAGATTGTGAAAGGAGTTTTCCTATACTCTCTTGATAACTATATTCGTAAATACCGATAGAAACAAAGGTCTCATCTGCATTTAGTTCATGCTCATGAAATAGCTTAGATGTTTTATCTAGTATAGCTTCTGCTATTGCCACAGCATTTTCACTACTACAATCAGGGATAAAAATAGAAAATTCAGTTCCGTTCATCCTTGCGATAATCGACTCTTTATAGTAAGTGGTTTCATTTCTAAAAATGTCTGCAATCTTATTGAAAAGTTTATCAACCTCTTGATGCCCAAGCCTTTCATTTGCTTGTATTAGTCCACTTAAGGCTATCATCATATTTACACCACCCTTAGAGTGTGCATCTATTTTGAGATATTCTGGTAGCTTATCGATTAAGTATTTACGATTTCTAAGTTTTGTGATTTGGTCTATATACTCAAGCTCTTTTTGTCGTTTTAGTTCCTCGTTTCCTTTTTCAAACATAGCTTTTACTTTTGAAACCATATTGTTCATACCAAAAACAACATCCTTAAACTCTTTTGTATAAGGGATTTTTTCTTGGATGATAAACTCATTTCGTATAACAGCTTCTGCTTGTTTTTGAACTCCTTTAAGAGGTTTAAGGATAATACTTAACATGAAAGAGAGTACAAGAAGAGTGATACTAACAGATATAGCAAAAAGATATGAAAGTCTTATAAACATTTT
>JALTUB010000102.1 GCA_027047745.1 Sulfurimonas sp. | reverse complement strand
CAGAGATAAAAGCAACTTTTGAGTCAGTAAAAGAGTATGCACACTTAAAAGGTTTTGAAAAAATCACAGCCATTTGGCAACCACATAAATATTCTCGTACTATTGACAATCTTGATGAGTTTATAAAATGTTTTGATGGTGCTGCAGAGCTTATTATACTTCCTGTTTGGGCAGCTGGTGAAGCTCCTCAAGAGATTGATTTTGAAGATAAGTTTAAACAATACAATCTCACTATGGCAGATAAAATATCAAGAGCAAACAATACTATCACAGTAATCAAAGACGACAAAGACTTAGAAACTCTTAACAAAGGTCTTATTATCGGTTTTGGTGCTGGAGATATAACATATCAGATAAGAGGAATTGCCTAGTGACTTATATCATCGGTTTATTAGTAGTTATCATATTTTTTATAGCTATGAGATACTTTACAGAGTTTGACATTTATCAGCAGATAAGTATCGCCGTAGTCATCCTCTCTATTTTAGCAGTAGCAGTGATGTACAATGAATACACAAAACAAAAGAGTCAAAAACTTCTTGATGTAACGCTAAAATACAATCAAGGAAAAACTATAAAGTGTAACGGTAAAGATGTAAACTCTACAAACTACTCTTTAAGTATTGGTACTTATACTTTTATAGGAAGAAAAAACACTGCTAATTATGAAGAGATGATTAGTGCGTCTGATTGTGAGTAGATGAAAAATAAAAAAGCATCACATATAGATAAACTTATAAATCAGCTCGATTTATCTGAACATATCGAGCAGTTTAAAAGTTTTTTCTCAAGAGAACACTCTCTCTACATAGAAGGTGACCAAGAGTTACACTTTCGTTACATTAAAGCACTCGATAGCATAGAGTTTAAAGCTCCTCCAAAAATAAGTGATTTTTTTACCATAAAAGCCCATCTAAAAAAGCATGGTGTTTTAAATTTTGAACAAATATTTGAGATAGTAAAAGTTGTTCGTTACTTTCGTTACTTTAAAAACCGTCAGCTTGATGGCATCGTTGGTGAATGGATGAACAAGTTTATCATTGATCCAAAATTTACAGAGATAGAAAAATATTTTACTCATGATGGAAAGTTTGAAGAGAATCTTGATGAGAAACTTTTTGGCTTAAGTGCAAGGATAAGAGAGCATAAAAATGATATGTCAGGTGCATTAAAACGCATGATGAGTAGTTCAAAACTTGCAGGTTATCTAGTTGATACACAGGTTCACTTTGTAAATAACGAAGAGTCTCTTTTGGTTCGTGGTGGCTTTAACCATGTTTTAAAAGGTGCTGTTGTTGGTCGCTCTACTGGTGGCTTTTTTTATGTAGCACCTGATAGTATCTTAAAATCAAAAGAGAAGATAAGATACATAGAACAAGAGAGAGAAGCCATCTTTTATGAGTATGCAAAAGAGTTTTCAGCAAAACTTCATGAGCTACAAGCATTTATAAACTTTATAGATAAAGAGTTTACAAAGTTTGACAACTATCAAGCTCGTGTAATATTTGCAAAAAGTAAAAATATGCAACTTATAAAAAGTAAAAATGATTCTCGCATAATTTTATCAGGATTTAAACACCCTGCCCTACACAATGCTAAAGCTATAGATGTTGATTTTTCTAAAAATATACTTATGGTTACAGGTGTAAATGCAGGTGGTAAAACTATGCTTTTAAAGTCTATTTTGGCATCTGCATTTATGGCAAAGTATATTATTCCTATGAGTTGTAACGAGAACAAATCTCACATAGGCTCTTTTAAATCTGTTCTAGCAATCATAGATGACCCACAAAATGTTAAAAATGACATATCAACATTTGCTGGAAGAATGCAAGAGTTTTCTCGTATATTTTCACAAAACTCAGCACTTCTTGGCGTAGATGAGATAGAACTTGGAACAGATAGTGATGAAGCAGCCGCACTTTTTAAAGTTATACTCGATGAGCTTATCAAACGAGGACAAAAAGTTGTAGTTACAACTCACCATAAAAGACTCGCTGCCCTAATGGCTGACCGTGATGATGTAGAGTTGATGGCTGCTATCTATGATGAAGAGCAGAGAAAACCAACTTATGAGTTTATGCAAGGTATCATAGGAAAAAGTTACGCTTTTGAGACAGCTAGTCGTTATGGCATAAACAATAAAATAGTTCAAGAAGCCAAATCCGTTTATGGAGATAACTCTGAGAAACTATCTCTGCTGATTGAGAGAGGTTCACAGTTAGAGAGAGAACTAAAACAAAAGCATAAAAAAGTTGATGAAAAGATAGAAAAACTTCGTCTAAAAGAACTATCTTTAAAAGAGCAACAAGAAGCAAACATCAAAGAGCTAAATGAACAAAAAGCAGCTCTTAAACGCAGTTATGATGTAGCTATCTCTGAGGCAAAAAATGCTGCAAAAGCTGGTGACACAAAAGCTATCCACCGTGCGATGAATAAGGCAAACAAAAAACTTCCTCCACTTCGAGAAGAGCAAATTAAACGAGACGAAAAGTTTAGCGTAGGCGATAGTGTAAAATATCACTCAAGCAAGGGTATTATAGTTTCCATGAAAGGTGAGAAAGAGGCTATGATAGAGATGGATGGGATGAAAGTTCGCGTTAAAACAAAACATCTTCACCATACTAAGATACATAAACCAACACCAAAAACAGATGTTAAGATTCAAGTACAAAAAAGAGCAGGACTAAAATGCGACCTTCATGGAATGCGTGCTGATGAAGCCTGTGATGTTCTTGATGTTTTTTTAAGTAATGCCTTAGTAAATGGTTGGGATGAAGTTATCATCTACCATGGCATAGGTACAGGAAAACTATCTTTTGCTGTAAAAAACTTTCTTATCGCTCATCCAAGTGTTAAAAAATTTGAAGATGCTCCTCAACATCTTGGTGGTTTTGGTGCAAAGATTGTGACATTGTGAGTCAAAATATTGCGATAATTGGTGCTGGGGCTTCTGGACTTTTATGTTCTATCCTTTGTGCAAAAGATGGTTTGAGTGTTACACTTTTTGAGCAAAACTCAAAACCTGCAAAGAAGATTTTAGTCTCTGGAAATGGTCGTTGTAACATCACAAATAGAAATCTCACTCCTGATGATTTTTTCTCAGATAACCACAACTTTGTCTCTTATGCCCTAAAAACTTTTGGCTTTGATGAATTTCATAAATTTGCATCATCCATAGGACTTTTACTAAATATTTTAGATGATGGTAGAGCATATCCCTTAAGTAATGAAGCTAAATCAGTCGCAAAGTTACTAGAAGAGTACGCTAAAGGTCTTAGTGTAGTTTTTCACACTGACACAAAGATAACAGATATAAAAAAGATGATGCAAAAGTATGATAGTGTTGTAGTTGCAACTGGCTCTCGTGCAGCTTCACACTTAGGTGGAAATAGTGATGGTGAAGAGTTCGCAAAAGTGTATGGACACAATATCATACCAGCATATCCGTCTCTAGTTCAACTTCACCTAAACTCAAAAATTGCTCATAAGATGAGTGGAACAAAACTAAACGCAGAGGTCACACTTCTTATAAATCACAAAAAAGACATCAGCGTAAGTGGAGATATACTTTTCACATCCTATGGTATCTCTGGTTTTGCTATCTTAGACATTTCACAAAGAGCAAGTCAGGCTTTGTTGCATTATGAAGCTGTTGATATTTCACTAAATTTACTTCCTACATTTAACATGCAAAAACTCTCAACTCACATCACAAATCTAGCTTTAAAAATGCCAAAGTTTACAATTTTAGATATATTGCTCGGTTTAGTTCCACTAAAAATAGCCAATGGAATCTTAGAAGATTTAAACATATCTAACGCTTTAAAAGGCAAAGAGATTCATATAAAACTAGCAAAAAAAGTTGCAAACAGTATGTTAAACTGGCGTTTTGAAATCTCAGACACTCATGGTTTCCGTCATGCAGAAGTAAGTGGTGGAGGTATTGACACTAAAGAAATAGACCCAAAAACAATGCAATCCCTAAAATGCAACAACTTATACTTTTGTGGTGAAGTCTTGGATGTTGTTGGTAAGAGAGGTGGTTATAACTTCGCTTTTGCTTGGGCTAGTGCTTATTTGGTTGCAAAGAGTATTGTTAAGCAAGGATAATTTTAAAATTTAATAACAAAATATAAATTATTTTGCTAAAATGATTTATATTTAAAAAATTGGAGTTTATCATGTTAGCTTTAAAACAAGAAGAACTATTTAATGAAATAGATATTTTACCAATAGATTTAAAAACTAAAATTGTTGATAAGATATTAGCAAGTATCACACCTTCAAATACCTCTATAGATAAACTATGGATAAAGGAAGTAAATAAAAGAAAAAATGACATTGAAACAAATAGTGTATCACTTATTGATGGGGATGAAGTTTTTCAAAAGATAACTAAAAGATTACATGCATAAATGAGATATTCATTTCATCCAGATGCTGAACTTGAACTAAATGCTTCAGTAAACTACTACGAAGCGTGTAAAACAAATCTCGGCTTAGAATTCGCTTATGAAGTTCAAAAAACAATTCAAAGAATTTTAGCCTTTCCAACTGCTTGGCAAAAACTAGATGAAGAAATACGAAGATGTTTAACCAATCGTTTTCCCTTTGGAGTCATTTACTATCAAAGAGGTGGAGAAATTATTATTTTAGCCATTATGCAACTTCAAAGAAAACCAAATTATTGGAAAAACAGAAAGGAATAAATAATGTCAACACCACTTATAATACTCATCGTTTTAGCTATAGTTTTAGTTTTAATGTACAACTCACTTGTTGCGAAAAAAAACCAAGTTCAGAACATCTTTGCAGGTGTAGATACTCAGCTTAAAAAGCGTTATGACCTTATACCAAATCTCGTTGCTTCAGTTAGTAAATATATGCAACATGAAAAAAGCATACTTGAAGATATAACTAAACTTCGCTCTGAATCTAACAAACCAGACATCTCTGATGAGCAAAAGATTGCTCTTGATGCAAAAGTAACCTCTGCCTTAGGTTCTATCATGATAGCAGTTGAGAACTACCCAGACTTAAAAGCAAATGAAAATGTCATGCACTTACAACGCTCACTAAATGAGATAGAAGAGCAGATAGCAGCTGCTAGAAGAGCTTATAACCAAGCAGTTACAGACTACAACAATGCACTAGAACAGATACCAACTAACTTTATGGCAAACGCTATGAACTACCAAAGAAAAGAAGTTTTTGAGATACAAGAAAACGAGAGAAAAAATGTTAATGTTAAAGAACTTTTCAACTAAAGGCGTACAAGAAGATGAAAAGTGCAAGTGAGTTATCAGACTTTTACTATAAAAAACTTTTTCCCAGTTTAGAAATACTAGAGAAAGACAGAAGACAACTTAAACATAGAATTATAAACATAGGTATCATTTATACAGTTGTTTTTATCATGATTGGCTTAACACTTTTTAGTGCTACAGGCGATGCAAATATTATTATTTTTGGTATCTTTTTATATTTTGTAGGTGGTGGAGCTATCTACAAATACCTCATCAAAGACTACACAAAAGAGTTTAAAAATAAAATAATCGCTCCACTTATCTCTGCCTTTGATGAAAACTTAGATTATTTTCCAGATGCTCATGTTAATGAACAATATTTTACCCGTTCTAAAATTTTTACATCAAAACCAGATAGGGTTAAAGGAAACGACTTTGTTAAAGGAACTGTTAATGGCATAAAAATACAATTTTCAGATTTTCATGCTCAAAAAAAACATAAGGATAATAAGGGCAATACAAGTTGGAGTACAATTTTTCAAGGTCTATTTATAGTTTCAGAATTTAACAAAAACTTTAAGGGTGACACCATAGTTCTTCCAGACACTGCTCAAAGTACATTTGGAAATCTTGTTGGTAACTTTCTTCAATCTTACAATATGAATCGCAAAGAGCTTGTTAAGATGGACGATACTGCCTTTGAGAAGGAGTTTGTTGTTTACTCTTCTGACCAGATAGAGGCAAGATATATACTCTCACCTCTGCTCATGAGTAAACTATTGTCTTTTAAAAATGAGTCGAAACATCCTCTATCAGTATCATTTAGGGGTGGCAATATTTTTTTAGCCATAGCTTACAACAAAGATTTGTTTGAGCCATCTATCTTCCATTCACTTTTAAAGTATAAAATAGCAATGGAATATGTGCAAACACTTCATCTTGCTATTGGCATCGTTGAAGAGTTAAAACTCAACCAAAAACTTTGGAGTAAACTATGAACAGTGAAACAAACACCTTATCTCTTAGTATAAAAGACCTCTTTACATCTAAAATGTTAAAGTATTCAGTCATGCCTTTTATCTTAAGTATGCTTGTTATGTATGTTTTGTTTTTTTATATAGCTGGAGTTGGTCTTGATCAGCTAGGGACTATGGATGTAGCTTCAACACAAACTACCATAGAAAATGGCATACCTCATACAGATAGTTTTGCAGCAACTCTGCAAGGAACTGCTATTATTAAATATTTGATGAGCAGTGCCATCACTTCTTGGATAGCATCATTTTTAGTTTATACCATCGGAAGTTTTTTAACACTTTATCTATCTATTTTTATTGCTATAATTATCATAGGATTTTTAACACCTATGATACTAAAAGAGTTACAAAGAAGACACTACAGTGATGTAGAGATGATAGGATATTCCAACATTGCAGAAGCACTATTTTTAATCTTTAAATGGGCATTTGTTATGCTAATACTCTTTTTAGTCCTTATACCCATATATTTTATTCCATTATTAAATGTAATTGCGTTTAACCTACCACTATATTACTTTTTTCACAAAATGATAACTTATGATGTAGCATCAACGATATGCACAAGAGATGAAGCCATAAGGATAAAGTTCTTTCATGCAAGTACGCTAAGACTCAAGACCTTAGGTCTATATCTCATATCACTCATACCATTTGTTGTATTTTTCGCATCAGTATTTTATGTGATTTATCTAGGGCATAGTTACTTTTTAGAACTTAGAAAAATAAGAGAAGAAACTAAAACTATTTAGTCTCTTTTGCTGAAGCATCCATCTCATCCATCATAGCTGCACCACACTTGCCAATTCCACATTTCATTATCAGTTTTTTTACTGGTTTTTTAGCTGCTTG
>JALTUB010000101.1 GCA_027047745.1 Sulfurimonas sp. | reverse complement strand
TTGCAGAAACTAAACATTAAAACGCCACGTTCGGTGGCTGTTACCCATGTAGACGAAGCGCTGGAGGCTGCCCGCCAAATCGGATACCCCATTATCGTAAGGGCTGCATACACCCTCGGCGGACAGGGCAGCGGTTTTTGCTCCGACAAAACCGAATTGAAAAATCTTGCTGCCAAAGCCTTTTCCTATACCAATCAAATACTGGTGGAGGAGTCGCTGAAAGGCTGGAAAGAGGTGGAATACGAAGTGGTACGCGACCGGTACGACAACGCCATTACGGTGTGCAACATGGAAAATTTCGATCCGCTGGGCATCCACACCGGCGAAAGTATTGTGGTGGCGCCTTCGCAAACCCTCACCAACCGCGAGTACCACCTTTTGCGCAAGCTCTCCATGCGCATTGCCAGGGCGGTGGGCATTGTGGGCGAATGCAACGTGCAGTTTGCCCTGGACCCTGTTTCGGAAGATTACCGTGTTATTGAGGTCAACGCCCGGCTATCGCGTTCCAGCGCCCTGGCTTCCAAAGCCACCGGCTATCCGCTGGCATTTGTGGCAGCCAAACTGGGACTGGGTTACGGTCTGCACGAGTTGAAAAACAGCGTTACCAAAACGACTCCGGCCTTTTTTGAACCGGCACTGGATTACCTCGTGGTGAAAATCCCGCGCTGGGATTTGAACAAATTCCTCGGTGTTTCGCACGAAATCGGCTCCGGCATGAAAAGTGTGGGCGAAGTGATGGCCATCGGGCGCAGTTTTGAGGAGACCCTCCAAAAAGGATTGCGCATGACCGGCGTTGGGATGCACGGCTTTGCCGCCAACAAAAAGATAAAACCGAAAAACCTTGAAGAAGCCCTGCAAAAACCCACCGACATGCGGGTGTTTTACCTTGCCGAAGCCCTGAAAAGCGGCTGGACGGTGGAAAAAATCCATCGCCTGACGCAAATTGACAACTGGTTTCTCGAAAAACTGAAAAACATTGCCGACCTGGAACGGGAATTGTTAGAATACCATCACACGGAAGATATACCGCCGGAACTGTTGCGCGAAGTCAAACAAGCCGGGTTCTCCGATTTTCAGGTTGCCCGCCTGGTACACCACGACAAAAAGATAGGCGAAACCGACCGCGAAATTCTTGAAGTGCGCCGTTACCGGGAAAAGAAAGGCATTGTCCCGGTGGTAAAACAAATCGACACACTGGCGGCCGAATATCCTGCAAAAACCAATTACCTTTATCTGACTTATCACGGCAGTGAAAATGATATCGACTATGAAAACGATGGCCGTTCGGTGATGGTGCTGGGGTCGGGTGCCTATCGCATTGGCAGCAGCGTGGAATTCGACTGGTCGTCGGTGAATGCGCTGGATACTGTCCGTCGCAAAGGCTACCGCGGCGTGATGATCAATTACAATCCCGAAACGGTAAGTACCGACTACGACCGTTGCGACCGACTTTACCTCGAAGAGCTGACTTTTGAACGCGTGCTGGACATTGCAGCGCTGGAAAATCCGCACGGGATCATTGTTTCCACCGGCGGACAAATTCCCAATAACCTGGCCATACGGCTGCACAAACAAAAGGTTCCCGTGCTGGGCACTTCGCCCGAAAACATCGATCGTGCCGAGAACCGGTACAAATTCTCGGAAATGCTGGACAAGATAGGGGTGGACCAGCCGGCCTGGCGTGAACTAACCAGCTTAGATGCCATTTTTGAATTTACCAAAGAGGTTGGTTTTCCGGTGCTGATACGGCCATCGTATGTGCTTTCCGGCGCCGCCATGAACGTGGTTTCCAACAAAAAAGAACTGGAACATTTCCTGCAACTGGCTACCGAAGTTTCCAAACAATATCCGGTGGTGGTTTCCAAATTCCTCACCGAAGCCAAAGAGATAGAGATGGATGCTGTAGCCGATGACGGAAACATTATTGTGTATGCCATTTCGGAGCACGTGGAATTTGCCGGTGTGCATTCGGGCGATGCCACCATTATGTTCCCGCCGCAAAAAGTGTACGTGGAAACCGTCCGCCGCATCAAACGCATCAGTCGCCACATAGCCGAAGAGCTACACATCAGCGGGCCGTTCAACATCCAGTTCCTGGCCAAAGACAATGACA
>JALTUB010000100.1 GCA_027047745.1 Sulfurimonas sp. | reverse complement strand
TCTGTTCTTCAAGAGATAATATATCTTTAGTAACTTCTTCTATGCTTCTTAATGGTTTATGTTTGTAAAAGTATTTATTAAAACTTATCTCATAGCCGATTTTTGTACTATCAAGATTTATCCAAGCTTCAGCAACATGAGGTTTTACCTCTTTTAAAAAGTAGCTTTGAATCTCATCTGCCAGTGGTATGTTTTCAGCATCTCGCAACTCTGTTTCGGCTTCATATTCTATATACTCATGGGGTGGGACTGAAGTCCCACTTCCTGTATTTGGAAGTGTGGCTTTAGCCTCACTCTCTGCTTTAAAATATCCAAAATTACAAAGTTCTTCCTCTTTACAACCCAAATGATTTAGTAAAGGTTCTAATTTATCTTTAGTAAATTTATGTACTTTCTTGACAACTTTTACAGCACTCTCATCATACCAACTAATAGCATTTAATATCTGATTTTTCTCACCTGAACTTAGTTTTAGCTTCTCTTGTTTTATAACTCTATCAACTTCTTTTTTAAAGATGTTAAGATCATCAAAAACTTCTGTTCCCATAATGTCTTGAAGAGTAGTAGCTACACTTAAATACATCTCATGCTTAGTCCATAAATCTTGAGATAGAAGTGATTTTTTCTGTTTTGCTTTTAGATTTATCTCCTCTTTTTCACACCACTCTAAAATCTCTTTTTCATATTTTGCTATATCTTCATAAATTTCATCGCCAAACTCTTTATAAGCCCAACTCATAGGCTCTATAAGTATCTTATCATATCTAAGTGTTTCTATCAGGTCATCTCTAAGTTGTGATTTTAATCTTTTTGGTCTCTCTATATTTACTTTATAATATCCAAAGTCACTATTGCTAAACACTTTAGAGGCTAATTTTTGTTCATCATCTTTATCTTGTTCGTTCATAGTTTGATAAACTTCTATTATCTCGTTTATATGCTCTGGAGTAAACTCACAGTTTTTATCCCCTAGATTTTTTCTTAGTTTTTTATAAAGTTCACCAGCATCTATAAGTTGTACTTTTCCTCTTCTCTCTTGAATTTTATTGTTAGAAAGTATCCATATATAAGTAGTTATGCCAGTATTGTAAAAAAGGTTATTTGGTAGCTGTATGATGGCTTCAAGCATATCATTTTCTATGATATATCTTCGTATATTGCTCTCTCCACCACCTGCATCGCCCGTAAAAAGTGAACTTCCATTGTGTACTGATGCTATACGGCTTCCAAGAGGGCTTGAAGATGTTGGTTTCATCTTATCTACCATCTCCATTAAAAAGAGAAGTTGCCCGTCACTACTTCTTGGAGTGGCATCAGCTTCTGCTTCTTCGCCCCAATAATCTTTGAGCCTAACCACAAAACGAGGGTCTATAATATCTTTGCCATCTTTTATATACTTTGCGTCACTACTCCATGATTTACCATAAGGGGGATTAGAGAGCATAAAGTCAAACTTTGTACCACTAAACTCATCAACTGCTAAAGTAGAACCATTTTTGATATTTTCAGGATTATCCCCTTTTATCATCATATCTGATTTACATATGGCATAAGTCTCATCATTTATCTCTTTACCGTAGAGATAAACATCACCAGCAGCTCTTATCTCTCCCTCTTCATCTTGTACAAACTTTTGAGATTCGGTAAGCATACCACCACTTCCACAAGCAGGGTCATAGATGGTCATAACAGGTGGTAAATTATCTTTTACAGGGTCAAAGATGATGTGTGTCATCAAGTCTATCACTTCTCTTGGTGTAAAGTGTTCTCCAGCTTCTTCATTGTTATCTTCGTTAAACTTTCTGATAAGCTCTTCAAAAACATAGCCCATACCTAAGTTTGTTAAAGGGGCTAGTTTTTTGCCCTCACTGTCTTCCTTATCTCTATCTGTAAGGTTTATATCTGGAGATGTAAATTTCTCTAGCACTTCTAACAGTACATCTTTGAGAGCCATATGTTTGACTTGAGAACGGAGGTTAAACTTTTCTATAATCTCTTTTACATTAGGACTAAACCCATCAAGATACTCACTAAAATTTGCTTCAAGCATCTGTTGAGAGTTTGTAGCAGTGTTATGTAGTCTCAAAAGTGTCCATTTGCTTGTGTTATAAAATACATATCCACTTTTATCTTTTAAACCATTCTCTTCAAACTCTGTAAGTCCTACTTCCTCTCGTTGAAACTTCACTTCATCAAGTACATCTTCTTTAGTAGGTTCAAGGAGAGCATCAAGTCTTCTCAAAACAACCATAGGAAGGATTACATCACGATATTTGC
Source organism: Sulfurimonas sp. (assembly GCA_027047745.1). GTDB lineage: Bacteria > Campylobacterota > Campylobacteria > Campylobacterales > Sulfurimonadaceae > Sulfurimonas. The sequence goes on along the minus strand of JALTUB010000100.1, from coordinate 4,868 downwards.
CTCGAACATATACATCCCTAAGACAATCGTCTGCTATACTCCATATAAAAGATACTAGTTTGTTATGTGTTGCTTGATTCATTTATTGTTTTCCTAAAAAGTTATTGTGTATTTATTTTATTTATCTCATTAGTAGCTATCTGTGGCATAGTTGCACCTGCAACAAGTTGTCCTAATATTGGTTCAGAAACTTCTTGTTCCCTTTGTGCTTACAAGTACATCAAAAGGTTTTAACTTATATGTTTCATACTTTTTGTACTAACTCCAATCTTCTTGAGTTTTCCACCTTCTTTTGTAAATCCTGCCTTAATAAAGTTAGATGGAGAAATATTCATAAATGCCATTATACTTTTTTGCTATAATTTTTCTAAGACCCATATTAAACCTCTAAACCTATCAATTTTATTACAACAAAATTTTACAACAATTTGTTGTAAAACGGCATAAAACTGAAAAATATTGAAAATAGTAAAAAATAAGATAAGCTCTCAGAAGCCTATATATAAGGCTATATAAGAAGATTTAAGGTTGATTAAAAAAGAGCTACAAATGCTTATAGCGGAAATAGCAAATATTGAGGCTGGGCTTAAACCAATCAAAAAAGATTGTTCACTTGATAGTATCGATCATAAAATGCTCAAACAAGATCAAAACATTAACATCCAAAGATATGAAGTTGCTAAAATAAGATTAAACAAACTCAAAGTTGCTTATATAAATATTGACAACAAAGAGTATGGAGTCTGTCAAGAGTGTGAAGAGGATATACACATAGAACGCTTAAAGCTTATGCCAGAATCCAAGTATTGTGTGGCATGCATGAGTGAGTTAGGATTGTAGGCTATGTTCTCTAAATTTTCATCTTAGTATCTAAAACATTTATTCAAAAATTACTTTATCTGCTAATAGTTTAAAATAATCATTTGACCAAAATTCAAATCCACTTTTATAACATCCTCTACATCAAGTTCATCAATGCGTTTATACAACCTCTATAGTAACATCATCACCAACAGTTATAATATCTCCTGAGATTATTTTTGCTCGTTTTCTAAGTTCTGTTTCACCGTTGCGTTTAACATAACCATCAGCTACTATCATCTTAGCTTGCGCACCACTATCTACTAGGTCAAGAACTTTTAATAGTTTAAAAAGTTCTATATAATCTTCTTTTAATTCAAATTTCATTTATATCCAATATTTTGTAATTTCTAATTATAGTATTTTTTAAAAATATTTACTTAAAAAACTATTTAACTGATTTGCAAACTGATGGGCATCTTTTGCTCCAAAAGGTTTAGGTCCTTTGGTTGTCTCTCCACTCTCTCTTATCTTATCCATAAGATTTCTCATCGCAAGATACTGCTTGATGTTATCAACACTGTAGAGTTCACCTCTATGGTCTATGGCATGAGCGTCTTTACTTATAACTCTATCAGCTAATGGTATATCAGCAGTTATAACCAAATCACCCTCTTCTAACATTTCAACTATCTTATGGTCTGCTTCATCTGCTCCAGCTTCAACTATTATGTAGTTAATATTGTCTGATTTTCCTATGCTTACTTTTTTATTTGAAACTACAAAAGTATTTATGTTTAACCTCTGTATAGAACGAAATAAGATAGGTTTTAAAAGATTAGGAAAAGCATCTGCATCTACAAATATTTTAGGCATTTATTAGTTCCAATTTTTTTTCTCTTGAGAGCTTTTTTATAGCTATTTCTCGTTTTGTAGCTTGGCTTCTATCATCTAACTCTTCGCTGTACATTAGTTTTACAGGTCGTCTAGTTTTAGTATATTTTGCACCCTTAGCAGAACTATTATGCTCTTCTACTCTTCTTTGTACATCTGTCGCTATGCCTGTATATAAAGTATTATCACTGCATTGTACTATGTACACAAAATAAGACATCAGATTACAAAATAAGAAGCAATCATAACAACAGAGAGTCTAACAAAAGAGATAGCAGTAGTTCCGATGATATTTCCAATAGAGCAACTCGTACAAGATTTGTATTGTTTAGCCTCATATTGTGCATAAAAAAAGTAAAAAACTTGCATTGTTAAAACTGCAAATGAAGCATAAAGTTGATACTGCCAAATTTCATGTAAGATATCTTTATCACTAACAAATAGAGAGCCTAGAAGTGGTACAAGCATAATCAGCATTAAGATATTTATAACTTTTAAGACTTTATCTCTCTTAAATGTTGTTGGACAATAATCATCAATACCAACATCTAAACCAAATTCTAACTTTGTTTGGAAATTATTTTTTTGTTTTTCATCCATTCTACCGATAAATGTAGCACCAAAGAGATAGTCAAGTTTTCTTTGCAGAGTTCTAGCAAGTTTGCCACTAAACTTCATGGATTTATCATCTCCATTTCTATCTTGATAAACTATACTAATATTTTCAAATCTTTTTATTTTTGCACTTACATCACCGTAGTATGATGTTTTTTCATCTTCAACAGATTCACCACTGTGACCGATTTGAACAGGATTAATCATCTCTACAAGTTCATCATTTTCATCTTTAAAAACAAGAACATTAAAATAACTTTCTATTTGATAGGCACTAAGAGCATCTAAATTATTTTCTTTTATAGTATCTTTAAGATCATCTATCAAAGAAAATAGTTTCTCATCAAAGACTCTAACATCTGTGCCATATTCTATACTTAATGGGGTTGGGTATTTTATTATTTTTTTTATCATATTTTTGTTTAAGGGAGGTGAGTTTTGGATTTACTCCAAAACTCAAAAGCTTAGTGACTTTTTTGAACCACTATTATCATTTTAATATTTAAAACTGCAAACCTAAATGCTTGCCATATAAGACAAGTTCTCATTGACTTTGCGAACTTTCCTGGAATCATTGTTAGAGCAAACTGCTCATCTTCAAAGTTTTTTTCTTCTTGTTTCATGTTGTTTTTCCTTTTTTTACTTTTTAATATATACAGTTTTACTCTGGAATCAGAGTCCAACCTGGGTTAAGTTTTGCTTTGTATAGAAACAGATAGTGAAGAACATGTTTAATCCAGTGACCAGCAAGTCCAATCTCACCAAATGTATAATCAGTATCACGACCAGTTCCTGGATATTTTTCAAAATCTGGAACAACAGGGAAAACTGTCATGGCAGCGGCAGTACCACTAAATACACCTTTACCAGCAGACGCAACACAAGCAGCACCCATTTCAGCCATAGACGCTTCATGTAAATGAGCATTTTCACCTTTAAGTATCAAATCACAAACAGAATGTGCAACAGCCTTACCAATAATACCTGAAGGCATACCAGTTCTTGGAGGAGTTGGATTGATAGGAGTTCCGTTTGGAGACTTCATCGGTTTAGAGATGATATGTGGTGGTGCAAAAGCGATACCAGCAGCAAACATATTTTTATATATAGGATTTTGGTAAGTTCTTGGCCAGTCACTAGCTTTCCACTCAGCATAAGGTTTTGGAGTATATTGTCCATCAACTTTCATAAATCCAGCAGGATTGAAAATTGTATCTGTTATATCAGAACCATCTTTTCCAAAAGCTTTTAAACCAACACCAGCAAATGGTGGGATAAGCATAGCAAAATCAAACTCTTCTTCACCCATAGTACCATCTAGTAGTTCATAACCTACTTTTCCAGCTTCTACTTTATTTGTGTGCGCACCTATTAACCAGTGAACATTTCGCTCTGAAAAAAGTGATTCTGCAAATAACTTAGAGTTAACAACATAACCACCAACTTTCATATGAAGTCCACCCATACCAAAGTCACCTAAGAAAGATTCATTAGAGATCCATTTCATATCTGCCATATCACGAACACCAGCTTTATTTAGTTCATGCTCAATGTTAAACATATACTCAAATGCAGCACCTTGACATGTACACATACCGTGACCTGTACCGATTAAGAATTTTTGGCGAGTTCCACCTTTCATCTTCTCGATAGCTTCTTCAAGTTTTTTAGATGCATGAACAGCATGATCAGCTGTACAAACAGAAACAGTATTTTCGCCTAAGTTACTACCTTCACCTAAACCAGGAGTTGCTCCAAAGTTTAGTTTTGGACCAGTAGCATTAACGATATAATCGTACTCTATGTCCTCAGTTTGCCCTTCTTTTCCAGCTTCAGTAAACTCTATACTTACAAATGCTTTATCACTAGCTTCATTTCCCTCTGGATTTAAAGATACTGCTTTTGCTTGTTTATAAGTAATCCCTGCTTTAGCGTAAACTGGAGCTAAGTCAAAAGTAACTTCTTCCTTACTCATTTGACCAACACCAACCCATATATTTGATGGAATCCAGTTCCACTTAGCATTTGGAGTTACAACTACAACTTCATGTTCTGAGCCTAGCCATTTAGCCGCAAATGTCGCTGTTGTATGTCCTGCAACACCACCACCTAGTACAATTAATCTTGCCATGTTTATTCCTCAATAATTAATATCTGTGCAAATTTTACCATAACTTTGCTATATTTTAGTAAACACTATGTTTTTTTCAAAATGTACAGTAAATAGGTACTTTAAACTAATATTAAACCTAAAAACTAATCTTTTTTTAGAATTTTATCAATAATCTCAAAAGAATTTTTAGATAGCGATTGTGTAGATAATACACACTCTAACTCTTTTTTCATCATGATTTTATTCTCTTCGTTCATTTTATTGTAGATTTTAAAAGCTCCAGCAAGACCAGATGCCATCTGTGGATTTATCTTATCTATATCTATGATTTTTTGTGCTACAAATTTATACCCACTACCATCTTTTTCATGAAAATATTTATAATTTCTAGCAAAAACACCTATAACCGAACGAACTAAATTTGGAACTTTCTCATCATAAACCT
>JALTUB010000099.1 GCA_027047745.1 Sulfurimonas sp. | reverse complement strand
CAACATAGGAACAATGGATACTCTTACGGAGTATCAAAGACTTTTTATTAATGATCAAATAGGAAAAAATACAACAGGGAATCGTTTAAAAGCCAAGAGAGAAAAGATAATTCTTTGTACACTTGACAACATTAATGAAATTTATAAAACACTTGAAAAAAAGTATGATTGCTACAATACAAGTATCTATAAAGCCTATATTATTGATGAAAATTTTTTAGCAACACTCACTTGGCAATATGAATCTACGCATATCGGTATGCTATTGACTCTCTCCTCAAATAATTTGGAACATGTTGAATATTATATTGCAGATATAGAAAAGACATTATCTGCTTTTATTATTGAAGAAGCTGTTATCTTTTACAATATTTTACAAAATGATGCATCTAGTATCAATGAGACATTTTACCAAGAGAGTGTTAAGGTGGATTTTAATCCTCTAGCACTTCCTTTTATACAAGATTCTCAAGCATATATAGAGCAATTTTTAGCGTCTAAATCTCCTCTGCTTATACTCCAAGGTGAACCAGGGACTGGAAAAACAACATTTGTAAAACATATATTACAAACAATGCAAAAAAATGTACGAATAAAAAAAGACAACCTCAATGTTTTATATAGTTTTGATGAAGAGATATTTTACCTGAGTGACTTTTACAAACGCATCATTTATGATGATTATGATGTTTTAGTGCTTGAAGACATTAACCAAGTTTTACATAAAAACCAAGATGATGAGAGTCTTAACCCTATCAATAAATTTCTTTCTGTGACAGATGGGCTTATCTCGAAGTATAAAAAGATAATTATTACAACAAACATAGAGTCAAAACATCAACTTCAACCAGCACTTTTAAGACCTGGTAGATGTTATGATGTTGTCGCTTTTAGAAATTTAGAAGGTATAGAGATAGATGACTTGTGTGATAGCTGTGCACCAGAGCTAAATCTGCAAACAGAGTCTATAAATCTGAGTGAGTTTTATGCTAAATGTAACAATGAACAAAATGTGAGTATGACAAACTCACGAGTTGGATTTTAGGAGGTACCTTGAAGATGTTTAAACTAACTTTTGTGCTAGTGTTGTTACTCCAACACTCTCTTTTTGCAAATGACTATAGGGCGATAAGTCTTACACAGTATATGCAAGAAAATGCAATACTAAAAATCTATAAGTATGGATGGTATCCAAATAGAGAACAAGAAAAACGAAAAGAGTATCTGACTCAATGTGAAGAGATATATTATGATTTTGCTTTGTATGATGATAACAGTGGAAAAAGTGTAGCTGGATGTAGTGGTGCAAACAAGATAAGTGTAGTAAAGATAAAAGGCTTAGACTTTTTAATCCTCTCTGTAGTTTATAGCACTACAAGACCTACACAAGAGCGATATAACATCTATAAAATACTGCCAAATACAATCAAAATAGTTGCAAGTGACCTCTCTCCTGCATCTTCAAAAATCTATAAAAAGAATGGATCCTTTTACATCGACACTTTGACCTCAGAAGGGATGAAAGTAGCAAAATGTAATGCTTGCCAAAAGTACAAAGTGCAAACATATAAGTTTTGCAAGAACAGTTTAGAATTACAAAAAGAGGATAAATAATGCCCTACAATCAAGACTTAAAAGATTTACTACTCAACAAAGAAGAGCTTCTTCCACTAGATACAGCAGGATATAAAAAGTTTATCAAGGCACATAACAAGAAAGAAAAAACTTGTTTTAAGACAGATAAGAAAACCAAAAATAAAAAGCTAACTCAAAGAAAGTTTTTGAAAAAAGCGAACAAATATTTTTTTAAACAGAGCCAGTTACACCAAGATGAAGCATTGTTCATCATAAAAGTTTCCTATAAAAATGGTAAAATTGATGCCTATGGTGCTTACTATGGAGTAGACAATAGTTCTTTTACCTTTGTGGTAGAAAATGATGAAGTAGGTTGTGAAGTATATCTAGCAGAAGCCACTTCTAAGGAAGCAATGATGAACTTCCTTGCAGCAAGTAAATTACACGAGAGCATCTATGTACTCAAAGCATCACTCAAAGATTTTCAACTTCATACTATGGAGAGCATTTATCGAAATCAAAATAATTTAGACTTACTGATGTTTCAT
>JALTUB010000098.1 GCA_027047745.1 Sulfurimonas sp. | reverse complement strand
GTTTACTTCCTAACCTCTTTAATCATCTCATAGGCTTGATTTATCTCTTGTGTTTTTTTAGTTGCTTCTTGCATATAAGCTTCACTTTTACCTTGTGATTTTATGATGTCTGGATGATACTCACGCACAAGTTTTCTGTATGCTTTTTTGATAACACCCATCTCATCACTCTCTTTAACACCTAAAAGTTTGTAAGCATCAGAGATATTTGCCTTAGGTGTCATGTTTTTCATCATACTTTCGAACTTTTCAAATATAGCATGATATATTTTTGGGTCAAAAGCTAAGGCTTCTGCGATAGTTTTAAGTGCTTCGTCTTCCCCTTGGCTAACTTCACCATCAACAAAAGCTAGTTGGATTAAAAATCCCATAAATTGAGTCTGTTTCGCCTTATCATTTCTAATCGCTTTTGCTAAGGCAGATGCCGTTTGTTCTAAGTCATCACTTCTGTTCTTCTCTTCATTGAAAATATCTTTTAGTATCTGTTTTGTTTTTTCTGGCTGGGGAAAAACAGCAGATATATCATCAAACATGATGCCGATAAGTTGGGCTTCAAGAGCATCAACTCTACCATCTGCCTTTGCTACTTTTGCAACAAGAGCTACAAAAAGACCGAGTTCACTGCGTTTAATAGACTCATGAGATATGGAGAAGTTTTTATATGCCTCTTTTGAGTAATCTTCATACTTGCTGTAACTTTTAAAAATGTAGTAAAAAATAGCACCTAAAAATGCTAAAACGATTATATTTCCCATTAAATGTTCCTTGTAATTTTTATGGGATTATACTATATGTCTTGTTTATAAAATTAAAAATAATTTTCTAGTTATTTGAGTTTTTGTGTTTAAATTATGATATAGAACTAAATATAATAAACAAAATAAAGGCAATCACTCCACTTATAAGAGCATAGGGTAGTTGCGTTTTTACATGCTCTATAACTTCACAATCACTTGCCATGGAAGATATGATGGTAGTGTCTGAGATAGGAGAGCAGTGGTCACCAAAAACACCACCACTTATAACAGCTCCTATGGCTAAGGCTACATTTGCATCCATACCTACTGCCATCGGGACAGCTACAGGTATCATGATAGAAAATGTTCCCCAAGAAGTCCCTGTTGAGAATGATATGAGTGAACTAAGTAAAAATATAACTCCAGCTAAAAAAATAACATTAAGGTTATCACTCGCAAGAGAAGCTAAATAAAGACCAGTTTTTAGCTCAGTTGTAACCTTTCCTATAGCAAAAGCAAAGAGTAGTATTGCAGCTATGGGAAAAAGTTTTTTTGCTCCTAAAGTGCAAGTTTTTAAAAATGTTTTAATGGACATATTTTTTGTTGGAATGTAAAATAAAAACATAAAGAAAAGTGTCGCTATCATAGTGTAAAAGATAGAGCTTGAACCACTTCCTTTAAGCATATTTCCATCTCCCGTAAGATATAAAAAAACAAACACAGAGACAATCATAAATAAGATGGGCAAGAGCATATAAAACATACTTTTTTCATTTTTTATGGTGGCTAATCTATGGTGAGGATAAAGTTTTGCATCTTTCATGTAAGCTATGTCTATGTTAAACCAAATAGTTAAAAAAGTAACAGCTAAAGCACTTATGGCATAAAAGTTATATGATACTGCTTTTATAAGTATATCAATACTATCTCCACTTATCATGCCTTGCGTTATCTGTGTTGATATGAGACCAAGGAGAAGTGCGCCCCAGCCATTTAAAACGATAAGAGAGCTTATGGGTGCTGAGGTTGAGTCACAAACAAAGGCTAGTTTTGCATGAGGGATTTCCTGCTTATCACAAAGTGGTTTTCCCACTGCTCCAGCTATCAAAGATGTTATAGAAGACTCTATAAATATGATAACACCGATAAAATATGTTAAGAGTAGAGTGTTGCGTTTAGAAGATGAAAAGTAGCTATTTTTTTGTGCCTTTTTTACAAAACCTTCTATCCCTCCACTTTTTTCTATCAGCTCCATAACACTTCCAACTAAGATGGCAAAACCTAGAGTTTTAAGTATCCAAGGCTCACTAAGTTGTGCGTAAAAGAGTTTAAATGTCTCAGTTATAGAGTCCGTAAAGGCAAAACCATTTAAGATAAAGACTCCTAAAATAATGCCTCCAAAAAGAGATAAGATGACATTCTTAGAATAGAGTGCTAAGGCAATGGCTAGTAAAGATGGGAGAAGTGAGAGAGGTATGAGTTCTATGAAATGGTCCTAGAACTCTATCGACATAAGCATAAGACCTGCTCGACCAAATTTCTCTTTATACTCTTCACACTCTTTTTGCTCAACTACATGAAAGCCTAGCTTTTTGTAAAAGAGTTCTGCTTCAAGTGAACCAATCTCTATGATGGTCTGTGCGATGCGATAACCTTTTAGTCTCGCAGTTAGAAGACTTTTTTGCATCAATGCTTTTAAAACACCAACATCTAAAAAGTCATCTTCCTCTTCCATAAAATCAAACATGAGTGTTCTGTTGTTAAGTTCAAAGTCACAGTTGTAGTAAACATTTAAACGGTCGTTTGCTTCTTCGCTACATCCAAGCTCTTTAAGTGCTACTATAAGTTGCTCTTTTGTGGCAATTCTAGGTTCATAACTACATAAAGAACCAACACTCTTACCATCCATCTCAGCAACTAGAAAATTACTAAAGTGAGTATAGTTTTTTGCTGTTGTTTGTACTAGCATTTCTAGTTTTTCCAGCACTTTTTTATCATCTTTCATGTTAAAAGCAATATCAAAGATACCATCTTTTTTTCCAGCTCTTGAACTCTGAAGTATCATTTTTGCTAAAAAGGGAGCATCAGTAACATTTGCATTTCTTATTTTAATATTCATAATATTTATCCAATAACTAATTTAAATCATATAATAGATATAGTACCATACTTTATGATAAAAAGTTTCTTAATTTTAATAAATATTTCAATATTGTTGTTTTCATCAGAACAAATTATCTTAGTTGTTAGTGATGATTTTAATACCTCAAAAGCAAAGATGCAGTGTTATGAAGATGGAAAAGAAGTCTTTAAGGCCATAGATGTAAACATCGGTAAAAATGGCTTTGCATGGGGATTGGGGGAGGTAAATCTTCCAAAAAAAAGTAGTGAGCCACTAAAGTATGAAGGTGATAACAAAGCTCCTGCAGGTGTTTTTAAACTAACTTCTTTGTTCGGATACTCTCATGAAGAGCATTATAAACTACCATATCTCTTTGCATCAGAAAAATTGATATGTGTTGATGATAGTGATTCAGAGTTTTACAATCAGATTATAATCTCTCATGGTGATGAAAAAAGTTTTGAGTTTATGAGAAGAAAAGACAATCAATACAAGTTAGGTGTAGTTGTACAGCACAATAAAAATGCAATCAAAAAAAGAGGTTCATGTATCTTTTTACATATTCAAAAAGGTAAGGATAAAGGGACTGCTGGATGTACTTCTATGAGAGAAGAGGATATAAGAAAGATAGCAAATTGGTTGGATGAGAAGAAAAACCCTATACTCATCCAGATACCTAAAAGCTCAAGTAAAGATATTTTAAAACTATACCCAGAGTTAAAAGGTTCTTATTTACTCATTCTGTCTTTTGCTTCTATACCCATAAGTGATAAACCAGTTTTTAAGCTAAGTGCTACTATAAGTAACAGTTTTAAAAGTTTTGCTTCATCTTCTTTACCGATAATCCTAACATCATAATAAAACTTATGAAGAGATGCTGCAAGTGACTTTAGATAATCAGGTAGTTTTTGTACTTGACGAGAGTTAAATGCGTCTTCTATAACTTCTGGAAGGAGTAAAGCATCAAAAAGTAGAGTGTCAGCATTTTTGTCAAAACCTTTAAGTGGGGAAGAGATAATATCTTCATGACTTAAACTGCTCTTTGATAAAAGTGTTTGGATACGAGCATGAGCGTATTGGATATAAAAGATAGGGTTTGAACTATCTTGTTTTTTAAACTCAGCAAGGTCAAACTCTAAAGCAGTATCACTCTTTTTACTTGCAAAAATAAAACGAAGGGCATCGCTTCCAATCTCTTTGACAATATCGCTCATGAGGATAACATTACCTGCTCGTTTACTCATCTTGTAAGGCTCACCATCTTTTAAAAGTGAAACCATTTGAGAAAGCAGTACCTCTAGTTTGTTAGAATCAAATCCTAAAAAGTCAATCGCTGCATTTACACGAGGTATGTAGCCATGGTGGTCTGCACCCCAGATATTTATGTAATGGTCGTATCCTCTTTCAAACTTTTGGTTATGGTAAACTATGTCGCCTGCAAGATAAGTTGGACGACCATCATCACGAACGACAACTCTATCATGATCATCGCCTTTTGATTGGGACTTTATCCATAGTTTTTCATCTTTTTCATAAACATTATCGCCCATCTTTTTCATGACTCTATCCCAGTCGTCATAAAGACCTGACTCATGTACAAAAGTATCAAAGTGTATATTTGTCTCTGCTAGAGAATCAACTACAATCTCCATCACCTTGTCTTTAGCCCACAGAGCAAGTTCTTTTTGACGAGAAACATCCGTAAAAATTTCTATACCAAATTTCTCTTCTGCTCCATTTGCTAGGTTTTCTAAGTATTCACCACGATAATAAGATTCAGGATACTCAACTCTCTGTTTTAAGATATTTTCTTGTGCATAAAGTTGGATGGATAGTCCAAGAAGATCGATTTGATTACCAGCATCATTTACATAATACTCAGCTGTAATATCATAACCCAAATGTTTTGCAAGTCGATAAAGAGTATCTCCATAAACAGCTCCACGAGCATGTCCGATATGAAGAGGTCCTGTAGGATTTGCACTTACAAACTCTAAAAGTATTTTTTGGTTTTTTTCTTGTTTTGCAAACTCTGATGGATTGTCAAGTGCCCATGAAGCATATTCTTGTAAAAAATCTTCACTTAAACGAAAGTTTAAGTAGCCTTTTACAGACTCTACGCTTGAAAATTCTTTATCTTGAGAAAAAGATGAAGCTAAATCCTCTGCTATAAGCATAGGGGATTTTCTAAGTTCTTTAGCAAGTGAAAATGCGATAGGAGTAGAAAAGTGACCAAAAGAACGGTCTCGAGGTTTTTCTAAAATAACCTCACGACCTAGTTTTTCGCGTAATAACGCTGATACTCTTTGTTTCAAAGATTTATGCTTGAGTTGTAGTTTTTGGAGCTTGTGTTGATGCTACTTCTTCGTTAGATTCAACTTTTTTTGGCTCATTTGCAGCTACTTCTTCTGTATCTTCTTTCATTTCAGATTTGAAGTTTTTGATTCCCTTACCAAGCCCTTTTGCTAGATCAGGTATCTTTTTAGCACCAAATAACAATACCACAATTCCTAAGATTAATAATAATTCTGTTGTACCAGGCATTCCCATATAATATTCCTTTATTTAAATAGTTGTCGTGATTATATCTATAATTTGCTTTTTATTATCTTTATAGATTTTATTCTATATCTTCCCACTCTTGAATAAGTCTATTTATCTTATCCAATGGTTTTTTTAGTCTTGCTGTTTTAGCGATTAGACATAACTTTTCTGCTGCTTTTTCAAAGTCATCATTAATGATGAGATAATCGTATTCAGATATTCTTTGAATCTCTTTTTTTGCCATTTTTAGACGACGCTCTATAGCTGAGTTGGCATCTGTTGAGCGATTTATAAGACGACTTTTTAACTCTGATAGTGTTGGAGGAGTTATAAAAACAGATGTTGTTATGTCGCCTAGTCTGTTAGTTATAGCAGTATTTCCCTGAACATCAATATCAAAAAGGACAAGTTTTCCATCTGCAAGAGCATTTTTTACATGTTTTAGGGAAGTTCCATAATAGTTACCATGAACTAAAGCATACTCTAAAAAATAATCATTTTCAATATCTTTTTTAAACTCTTCTTCATCTACAAAGTGATACTCAACACCATCAGTTTCACCTTCTCTTATGCCTCTCGTGGTAGTAGAGATAGAAAAATAATAATCACCTATATCTTTTTCTATTTTTTTAATAAGAGAACTTTTACCTGCTCCACTAGGTCCAGATAGTACAAGGACTGCTCCATTTGAAAAAGCCACTATTTGTCTCCTAAAGTAATATTTATACTTATCTTCATGCCTTTGAGAGACGCTGCAACATTTTTATCGCTTAAGGCTTCTAAAAGTGTTTTAAGTGCTTCTACCCCATCTTCCCCTTCATGACTGTCTTCATCCATCTGAATGCTTTCATCTTCTATATCATCTATTTCTTCTATAGGCTCAACATCACTCTCATCCACCTCTTCACCAATCGCCAATTTTAAATCTTTTGATGTTAGCTTGTCTAAAGAGTTTATCTCTGTTGTAGCTATATCTAAAAGTGTTTCTTCATCTACTTCACTATTCAAATCATCTTCACTTAACTCAGAAACAGCATTTTTTATCTTTTCCTCTATGTTCTCATCTTCATCAAGTTCTAACTCGTCAGAAATCTCAGGTTCAAGAACTATTTCTTCATCAAGTTCAGGTTCAACTTCTTCTTCAAGTTCACCCAGTTCAAGCTCATCTTCAACTTCTATTTCTGTTTCTGTTTCTGTTTCTGTTTCTGTTTCTGTTTCTGTTTCATGCAGTTCAGAACTTGTTTCATCTAGTAAATCTTTTACTTTTTGAGCTTCTTCTTGGTCTAAAACACTCTCTCCAAGGTCTGCCTCATCAAGTGAAAGTTCTTCATCTAGTTCAAGTTCTTCATCTAAATTAAGTTCTTCATCCAAGTTAAGCTCATCTTCAAGAGGAATGTCATCATCTAATGTAAGCTCATCATCTGCCATGAGTTCATCTTCTGCAATTATTGTTTCTTCTTCTGGAATTGATAAATCAATAGTGTCAGCTTCAATCGAGATAACAGAAAAAAGCTCTACTAAGTCGGTAGGTAAAAATGGTTTTTTAATGCTTTGAGAAAACTCATCTACTTGCTCGGCATCTCTTGAACAGATGTAAAGTGATTTTGAAAATGTCGCTTTCTTTTTTATATCATCAAAAAGAGAGTCATGATACATGTTGTCATCGACTACTAAAAGGTCATACGAAGTATATGATATGTCATCAACAGAAGTGACAACTTCTAGTTCATCAGAAGTTTTTTGTGCACTAAGTGTAACTAGTTTGTTTACAACAGGGTTATCGTTGAGAAGAAGAATTTTCATTTTATGCCTTAAGTTGTATATTTGCAATATTGTATCAAAAAAAAACTAAAATAACATCTCTAATGCATTAAAAGCCTCTTGCATTTGTCCTTTTAGTATCAACATAGTAGCTGTAAAGGTTGCAATTAGCACGGTAAAGGAAACCATAATCTTAATAGGAAAACCTATAACAAGAAGGTTAAATTGTGGCATAGTCTTCATAAGCATACCAAATATGACATCTGCTAACAAGGACAAAGAGATAATGGGAAAAGCAATAGTAAAGCCAACTAAGAACATATTTGATGTTGCATGTATGATATAGTGAAATAGATTTTCACTCATCAAGAAGCCACCTAAGGGGACAGTTTTTAAAGACTTGTCAATAAATAGCAAAATCCAATGATGAAGATTTAGAGAAAAAAGTATCATGAGAGACATTAAAGATAAAAATTGAGATATGATTGGCATTGAAACACCAGATTGTGGGTCGATTGCACTTGCCATAGAAAAACCCATCATGAAAGATATTTGCCCACCAGCAAAAGTAATAACATTGTATGCTAAAAGTAAAATTATGCCAACAGCTAAACCAAGCATAAACTCACTAAGTATGGCTATAACTATGGAAGGAACATTGATGGCGATAGATAATGCAGGCATAGACGGATAAAAAACTATAGTGAAAAAAAAAGCCATTGATGCTTTTACATTCATAGGAATATTTTTATGTGAGAAAATCGGTGTAGCAAGAAACAGAGCTGCAAAACGAAAAAACAGAAGTATAAAACCAACTATATTTGTTTCATTAAATATTTGAGCCCATTGCATTATAAATATTTATTCACTTTACTTGTATAAGTTCTTTATTTTGCAGTTTATATACTTTGTTGCACATATTTGCAAGTTTATCATCATGTGTTGCTAAAATCATACCTGCATCCTTAGCCTCTATATATTCAAAAAAGAGTTGCATAACTTCATATGCTGTTTTAGAATCAAGATTACCAGTAGGTTCATCTGCGAAGATTAAACGAGGTTGTTTTGTTAAAACTCTAGCAATAGATACTCTTTGCTGTTGTCCACCTGAAAGTTCAGTCACTTTTTGCTCTATATTGTCTTTTATATTAAGTTTGTCAATAATATTGTCATCTATCTTTTGTTTTGAAAGTATCTGTGCTACTTCTAAATTTTCATAAGCACTAAAACCTTTAAAAAGATAGTGAGATTGAAATACAAGTCCGAGTTCATTTCGTTTTAAGGATGCTAGTTTTGAAGTTTTTAACTTGTAAACATCTTGTTCGAGTATAGAGACTGTCCCTCTGTTTGGTTCAAGAAGTGTTGATAAGATATGCAAAAGTGTTGATTTTCCACTTCCACTCATACCAACTATGGCAATAGACTCTTTAGACTCTAGGTTTAAAGATACATTTGAAAATAGTTCACAATCAAAAGAGTGTGATAAATTTGTGGCAGATAGTAGATTCATTTTAGAATTATAGCGAATGTAGATAAGGTTAAGACTAATGTCTTAACCTTTGAGTAAAAAAGTAGTGAATAATCCTATGGATTAACCCATTTGTGCAGCAACTTCTGCAGCAAAATCATCCTCTTTTTTCTCGATACCTTCACCAACTTCAAGACGAACAAAGTTAGTAATCTCAGCAGTTCCACCAAGAGCTTTAGCAGCAGCATCAACAGCTTGTGCTACTGTTTTCTTCTCATCTAAAACAAAGTTTTGATCAAGAAGAGCTTGTTCTTTATCTAAAGTAGTGTTGTCAGAGATAAAACGAGCTAATGAACCTGGGATGATTTTGTCCCAAATTTTTTCAGGCTTGTTTTGAGCTTTTAAAGTCTCTTTGATATTAGCTTCTGCTTCAACCATTACTTCATCAGTTAACTGGCTCATAGAGATGTACTGAGGTACATTTTTAAGAGGTTTTTTTAAACGAGCTAACTCTTCGTTCTCTTTTTTGATAACTTCAATTCTACCAATAGTTTCAGAATCAACATAAGCAGCATCAAAATCTTTATATGAAAGTGTAGTCGGTTTCATAGCAGATGCATGCATAGCAACTTGTTTCATAAATGCTCTCATGCCCTCAGCAGTTTTCTCAGAGTCACATTTTGCAGTTACGATAACTGCAATACGGTTGTTTGAGTGAATGTAGCCATTAAGTGCAGTAGTTGCATCAGCAGTTAAAGTGTTAAAACGACGAAGTTCTATCTTTTCACCGATTTTAATAACTTCTGCTTGAAATTTTTCACCAAATGCAGATGCACTAAATGCAGCAACATCAGCAGGTTGGTTTGTGAAAATTTCTTGTGCAGTATCTTTTACAAGATTTTGGAAACCTTCATTTTGTGCAACAAAGTCAGTTTCAGAGTTGATCTCAATAACAGTAGCCTTAGAAAAGTCATCAGCGATAACGATTCCAGTAAGACCTTCTGCGGCAACTCTATCTGCTTTTTTTGCTGCTTTAGCAATACCTCTTTCTTTTAAAAGTTCAGTAGCTTTAGCCATGTCTCCATCAGCTTCAACTAAAACTTTTTTACAATCCATCATTGGTGCATCAGTTGCTGAACGCAACTCTTTAACCATGGCTGCTGTAACTGCTGCCATAATTATGCTTCCTCTGTTTTAGTTTCTTTTGCTGCTGGAGCTTCCTCAGTAGCAACTTCTTCTTCAACTTGCTCTTCTTCAACTGGTGCATCTCTAAGAGCTTTACCTTCGTTGATAGCCGCAGTCATCTCACGACAGAAAAGTTGGATTGAACGGATAGCGTCATCATTTCCAGGGATTGGATAGTCAATCACATCAGGATCACAGTTAGTATCTAGTGGAGCTACAACTTTGATACCAAGTTTGTTAGCTTCTAAAACTGCAGTGTGTTCTTTTACAGCATCAACAACAAACATCATGTCTGGAAGTTTTTTCATATTACGGATACCACCGAAATATGCTTCAAGTTTAACTTTTTTTCTTGAAAGCATTAAAGCTTCTTTTTTAGTTAAAAGGTCGATTTGACCATTTTCTTGCATCTCAGTGATAACATCAAGTTTACGGATAGATTTTTGAATAGTTGGGAAGTTAGTAAGCATACCACCTAACCATCTGTTATCTACATAAGGCATGTTACAGTCTATAGCTGCTTGTCTTACAGAGTTACGAGCTTGTTTTTTAGTACCAACGAAAAGAACAGTTTGTCCTTCAGCAGCAGCATCCATAACGATAGTATAAGTGTTACGGAAATAACGAAGAGTTTTTTGTAAATCTATAATATAGATATTTTTACGAACACCAAAGATGTATTTTTTCATTTTTGGGTTCCAACGACGAGTTTGGTGTCCGAAGTGTACACCACATTCTAATAGGTCTTTCATAGTTACCATAGGTAATCCTTAAGTGCTTTTTTTCAAGCAAGAAATTTCGTTAGTTGGCTTTGAAAATGTCGGACAATGACCACTAAAAAGAGGGTTGCACTAACTTTTTGACATAATCTGTTAATATTTTCTTGTACCTTGTAGAAGAAAAATCGCGTAATTTTATCTAAAGTTTGTTTAATTCATCCTTTTAACTAGGATTGGTATAAGCTTGACATAAAACTTCTTTTTATATATAATGAAATCAATATACATATAAAGAGGAGAAAGCTATGTTAAGTATAGGTATAGGTGAAATACAAAAAAACAGTTCGATCTTTTCTAATCTAACAGAGGCAATGCAAATCATAGATAAAAGAAAAAAACAAGTTCTTGCTATGGTGTATCCTGTTCAAAATGTAAGTATAGTTGAAAAACTTGCAGGAAAATATAGTAATAGAATTGTTTCAGAAGATATAGATTTAGATACTATTAAAAAATCAGCAATGCAAATAGCTATGGAAGAGAAGTATGGTTTATCTTCTTGATACAAATATAATCATACGCTTTTTGGTAGGAGACCATAGAGAACACTTGGCAAAAAGTACAGAGATTTTTAAAGATATAGAGAGTGCAAAACTGCAAGTTGAGATACTTGAAGGTGTTTTGATGGAAGCCTTTTTCGTCTTGACAAAATTTTATAAACTTCCTAAAAATGAAGTAATAAATGATCTAAAAACTATTCTTGCATTTAATGGTGTTATCAATAGCAATAAAGCTATACTCTATGAAACACTTACTATTGTGGAAGTGAAAAATATTGATTTTGTAGATGCCTTGATCTGTGCAAAGAGTAAGCTACAAGGATTTGGAAAGTTAAGTTTTGATTAGGGTTTTTCTAAACTCTTCAAACTCTTTTGCTGGTAGTGGTTTTGCGTAGTAGTAGCCTTGGATTTCATCGCAACCTTGTTTCTTAAGATAGTTTAGTTGCTCTTTTGTCTCTACTCCCTCGGCGATAGTGGTTAGTCCTAAACCTTTTGCCATGTTAATGATAGAGTTTACTATGGCTTTATCATCCTCATCTTCACTTATATCACGCACAAAAGATTGGTCTATTTTTAGTTTGTAGATTTTAAATTTTTTGAGATAACTTAAAGAGGAGTAGCCTGTTCCAAAATCATCTATAGACATACGGATGCCTTTTTTATGAAACTTATTCATAGTTTCTATGACATACTCAGGATTTTTCATCGCCATTCTTTCTGTAAGTTCAAGTTCTAAGTAGTTAAAATCTAAGCCGACTTCATGTAGTATATTTTCAATTCTCTGTATGATAGTTGGATGCCTAAACTGCATAGCTGAGATATTTACAGCGATAAGTATCGGTGCGTTGCCTTCATCTATCCACTGCTTGACCTGCCTTGTTGCCTCTTTTAAAACCCACTCACCGATAGGGATGATAAGTGCATTTTCTTCAGCAATAGGGATAAACTCATCTGGTGGTATAAAACCAAGTTTTGGATGTTTCCAGCGAAGAAGTGCTTCTGCTCCGATGAGTTTTTGTGTTTTAGCATCTACTTGTGGTTGGTAGTAAATTTCTAACTCATTGTTTATGATTGCATTATGCATTTCATTTGAGATTTGAAGATGTCTAAGTGATGTCTCATGCATAGCTTGTGTATAAAAATGAAATCTGTCTCGTCCATCAGCTTTGGCTTTGTACATAGCTGTATCTGCATTTTTTGCTAATGTCTCTAAGTTGTCCCCATTTTCAGGGTAGATTGTGATCCCAATAGATAAAGAAGTATGCAGTTTTTCTCCTAAAAAAGGTTTTGCAGTTATTTCCAATAGTTTTTGTGCTATTTGCACTGCATCTTTTGCATCTGTATTTGGAAAAAGGAGTAAAAATTCATCTCCACCCTGTCTTGCAACTATATCTTCATCACGAGAGACAGCTTTAAGTCTTTTTGCAACTTTTTGTAAAAGTATATCCCCTATAGAGTGTCCCAAGGTGTCATTTATCTCTTTAAAGTTATCCAAATCCACAAACATAAGTGCGAAATTTTCTTTAGAGCGTTTACTTCTACTTAGAACTTTTGTGAACTCTCTTTCAAAAAGAGAACGGTTTGCAAGTTTTGTTAAAGTGTCATAATTTGCAAGTTGGTAGATATGGGCATCACTCTCTTCTTGTTGTTGTGCTTTTTTGAAGTTATCTAGTGCAAAGTTTAGTTCAACTTGCATTTTATAGAAGAGTTTTCTTATCTTTGCTGTAAAGTATTTTTCTGACTCTGAATAGATAAGTAAAACTGCTATAACTTCTCCATCTTGTTGTAGAGGAATACCAACAGCACTTGCAAGATTGTATTTTTTCGCTGCGTCATGCCAAGGTGTACTAGCCTTATTACTTTGAAAATCCATAAAATATTGTGTCTCTTTTTTGAGATAGGTCTCTCCAGCAGGACCTTTTGCTAGTGGGTTTTGTGGGTCTATAGATATGTGCAGAGATTGGATGTATTCTGATGCTACTCCTGCAACACTGCAAATATTAAACTCTTGTGTTTTCTTGTCTGGACGACCTATCCAAGCAAGTGCAAGTTCTCCATACTTTACAGTATCTTCACAGACTGTTTGAAAAAGCTCCTCTTCTGTTTTTGCATGAATAATAGCTTTGTTGGAGTGACTCAACAGAGCGTATAGATTGCTTAGTTGTTTGTTATGTTTTAGTAGTTCGTTTAGTTGTATTTGTGTTTTTTCTAAAAGTGCATAGATACTGTTGTTGATTTTTTTATTTGATGAAAATGGAGTGTTAAAATGCCCTTTTCCTATTTGTGAGAGGTGTAGATGTATCTCTTGTAGCGGTGCTCCCAAAATATTAAAGGCAGTTTTTTTCAATCTCCATAAGGCAAAAAGTAAGATAAGGATATTGATAGCAAGTAAAATTTTACTTGTCTTTACAAAAAAATCTGCATTTTTTACATTTTGTGTTGTTCTTGCTTTTAGTAATTGCGTAAAATCTGCAAGTGGTTGCATGATGGCTTTTTTTGCTTCATGATACTTTTCGTTAAAAAGTAGGTTGAGTGCTTGTTCTTGTGCTTTATGAGAGTTTGGACTGTTTTTTATGAGTTTCATGGCTTTGAACTCTATCTTTGTTAAGGCATCAGAATTTTGTTTTGCTTGTTTTAGTTTTTCAAGCTCCTCTTTTGAAAATCCAGCATTACGCATCCTTTGCAAAAGTGACAAAGATTTTTTTTGATTTGCACATGGGCGTTTATCATCAAGCATGACAAGACCCCAGTAGATACTGTCATAGTTGATGGGACGAGCTTGAAGACCATTGCGAATGTTTAAAATCTCTTGGTAGTGTTGTTTGTAGATAGGCTTTTTTGTTGCCACATAGGTACGCACCATCCGTGTTAAGTCATCAGAAGATTGTCTTAGCTCACGAGAGAGTTTAAAAGACTCTAGTTGAAACTGTGTTGTTTTTTCTAGCTCTTTTTGAGCAAAGGCATAGAGATAAAAAAAGAGGACAAGAGAAAAAGAGGAAAAAAAGACATAGATAATATTTGTATCTATGTTGTAAAGTAACTTTTTTTCTTTAGACATCTTCTTCCTTTATCTAAAATTATGCTTGAAGTTCTTGTAGCTTTTCTTGTACTTTAGCGACATGCTCTTTGACGCGTACTTTTTCAAAAACAGCTTTTACAAGACCTTCTGGGTTGATGATAAAAGTAGTACGGACTATGCCCATATACTCTTTTCCATAGTTCTTCTTAAGTTGCCAAACACCGTACTCTTGCATCATATCTGTACTCTCATCACTTAAAAGTGTGATACCAAGCTCTTTTTTCTCTATAAAATTACGATGTTTTTTTGTACTATCAGCACTTACACCGAGTATTATAGCATCAAGCTCTGAAAAATCAGGTGCTGCTTCTGTAAACTCACAAGCTTCAGTTGTGCAGCCTGGAGTATTGTCACGAGGATAGAAGTATAGCACTATCCATTTTCCTTTTAAATCTCTTAAACAAATCTCGACATCATCTTGATTTGGCAAACAAAAACTTGGTGCTGTTTGGTCTAGTTTTAACATGTGTTTTCCTTAAATTTTAATATACAAAAAGCAGTAGATAAACCCATATACCACTTAAAGAGGTAAGTAGGATAGCCATAAAAGTTTTTGTTGCAAGAAGTTTGTGGGCACGAGAACTTCTTCCTGGTATAAGACCTTTTGAAAATTTAATATTTGCATTCAATATAGTTGTAATCCAATAAAAAAGCATAACAAGAGCAATAACAATATGAATACCCAAAACAATAGAAGCATAAGTGTGAGAAACACTACTTCCTTGCATAAAAGCATCGAAACCACCACCAACACGAACACCAAGCTCAAAATAAGCAAGTACAATCACGGCAGCTACAAAGATGATATTTTGTGTAAGTGCATGTAGTTTATAGTGTTTTTTTCTAGCTAAACTAATAGATGCAAAAACTATGATAGGTAATAGTGCTACTATAAGCGTAACAAAGTCCATAAAAAATGGCGCACGAGTTCCTAAAAAACCAGCTTGAAACATATAGTCCATATTTTTATCCATGATTATTTCCTATTTTTTTGATATTTGTAGTATATCAAACCTATAATAAATAAAAGTGTAATTGTTATAATAGTTATTTGTTTTAAGTATTGGTGAATTAACTCTTGATTTTCGCCTATAAAATATCCTAAAAGTGTTAAAACCAATGCCCAAATACCAGCACCAAGAATGGTAAAAAGACCAAACTGAAAAAGATTCATACGAGCAAGTCCCGCAGGTATGGAGATGAGTTGACGAACACCAGGGATAAGACGACCTGTAAAAGTAGAAATATGCCCATGGTGAGCAAAAAAGTCTTCCATCTTTAAAAGTGTCTCTTCTTTTATGAAAAAATAGTGTCCATAACGAAGGAGAAATTTTCTTCCAAGAGTTAGCGCTAAAAAATAGTTTGTGAAAGCCCCAAGTAAAGAGCCACCAAGAGCAGACAGCATGATAAGAGTTATACTCATATCACCACTACTAGCCAAATAACCAGCAGGAATAAGAACAATCTCACTAGGAAAAGGAACAAAACTACTCTCAACTGCCATAAGTAAAAAGATACCCAAATAACCCCAATCAAATATCAAATCCACTAAAGTTTGTGCTAGTTCATGTATCATCTTATAGACCCTTCTATAGCACTTATCATTTTTTGTGCTACATCTTTTTCATTGTAACTTAGAAGTTTTTCACTCTTTCCTTTAAGTGGCTCTTTTATGATTTGTAAGAGTTTTGTTTTTAGTTCTTCACTCTCTCTCATACACCATCCAAGGTTGTTACTAAGTATAAACGAAGCATTATGATACTGATGGTCACCTGCTGCGTAAGGGTAGGGGATAAAAAAGGCTGGACATCCATTTGCTGTTAGTTCCCAAAGTGTTGATGCACCAGCTCTTGAGATTGCCAAGTCTGCCTCTGTTATAAGCGAAGCTAAATCTTTTGTAAAAGAGTAGAGTTCAACACTTACGCCAAGTTCATCATAAGCTTCTTTAACTCTCTCAAAATCAGCTTCACCTGCTTGATGAATAATCTTAATACCTTTGTCATAAAGCTCTAAAGCTACGCTAAGTGCCAAGTCATTTATGGCTTTTGCTCCATGACTACCACCTAAAAAAATGATGGTTTTAAGTTTTTCTCTAACTCTGGCATTTTTGTAAAAAATTTCTTTTACAGGATAACCTTTTATACTTGAGTTTTCATCATAAGCTGATATAAAACTTTTTGAAAAAGGTTTTAAAAGTTTGTTTAGCCTTCCTGCTACTGCATTTTGCTCATGTATAAAAAGTGGTAAAAACTTGCTTAAAGTTGCAAATGAAGCAGGTGCAGCCGAGAAGCCACCTACGCTATAAGTCGCTTGGATATTGTGTTCTTTTAGTATGCTTCTTGATGTTAAAAAGGCTTTGAAGATTTTATAAAGTGCTTTTAATTTTCCTAAGCCTTTTTGATTTACAACCCCAGTAGTCTCTAAAAAATAGACATGAGAAAATGAACTTCTTTGTTCAAAATATTTTCTATCTTGTCCATGAGTTGAACCTATAAAAATAGCTTCATGACCATCTTTTACAGCTGCTTCAACCAAAGCTTGAGCAATCATCAAGTGACCACCAGTTCCACCACCAGTTATACATAATTTCATGATTTTTCCTTAATCCATTTTTGCTTTTTTTGACGCCATTAAAACCATTCCAACACCAAAGGCGGCACCAAGCATAGCAGAGCCACCATAACTTAAAAATGGCACTGAGAGTCCTTTGATTGGGGTTATTCCACTTATACCATAGGCATTTACCATGAAAGAAAAAGCTAGTATTAGACCTATGCCTATGCTAAAGAGATAGAGTGTTTTTTCTTTTGAACGATTTGCTATTTTGAAGATTCTTTGTAGCATCCAAAGGAAGATAAAGACAAAAAATAAAACTCCTAAAAAACCAAACTCTTCAGCCATACCAGCTAAAACAAAGTCGGTATGAACTTCAGATAAAAATCCAAGTTTAAAAGTTCCGTTTCCATAACCAACTCCAAAAAGTCCTCCGTTGTGTATGGCATTTAAAGAGTGTCCTATCTGATATGGTTCTACTTCAACAGGTACTCTTAGCTTATCAGCTATAGATGCTGGAAGAAGTTCTAAAACACTGTTTTGAGCGAGTGACCACCATGACTTTATACGAAGTATTCTATGGTGTGCAGTTAAGATAAAAATAACGACAGCAGTAAATATGCCACCTAATATAGTGATAAAAAATCTAAAACTACTTCCTGCAAAAATAAGCATAAACAAAAGAGTAAGACCAAGAACAACAACTTGCCCCAAATCTTTTTGTAAAAATGCAATGATAAACATAGCACCTATAAAAATAACACCATAAGGTATAAATCGCTTAAACTCATTTATAAGCCCCATCCCTCCATGATCTCCTAATCTTCTTGAAAAGCTCCAAGCTAAAAAGTATATAAAACCTACTTTAAAAAATTCTACAGGTGCTAGTGAAAAACCAGCAATTTTTATCCATCTTTTTGCTCCACCAACTTCAGAAACCAAACTATGTGGTAAAAATGGCATAGCTATCATAAGTGTAAGCGAACCTAAAAAAAGTGTAAATCCCAAGGGTGTTAACCACTTGTCAGGATTTAACTGAGATAGTATAAACATGATAGTTATACTTAAAAAACCAAAGATAGTTTGCCTGAGTACAAAGTGAAATTCATTGGTATCAAAGAGTATAGTTGCGTAAACAGATAAAGAGTAATTTAATATAATACTAAAGCCTATAATAATAGAGACAAGAGTAAAAAGCTTTCTATCTGCACTCAAAAGTTTGCCTACTGTAACTTGTTGATTTTTAGAACAAATTCAACTTCAGGTTTTGAGATATGAAGTTCTCTTGAGATAGTATCTATTGAAACACTCTGTTTAAAAAGTGATATGATCTTTTCATCATCATTTCCATGTACAGATGATGGGATGGAGATCTGTTTAACTCCATTCTCAAGATGTGACACTCTTGAGTCTATCTCTGCTTCAAGTGAATTTATGTTCTCTTGTAGTTGCTGTAAAACATCAGTTAGAGGTGTTACCATGTCGTAAACACTTCTCTCTATCTCTTGATAGATTACTTCATCCGTCATTCTTTGAGAATTCTCTTTTATGCTATCTTGCGTTTTTGTGATTTTCTTTTTTAGATAAAATATCTCTCTGTTTAGCTCTTCAACAACTGTTGCAACTGAACGGATATTTTTGTTATAATCTGCGTCTTTTGTAAAAACATAATAGAGAAGATAAAGTATAATTCCCGCCATGATGATAATGATATACTCAATGTTAAAGTGTGATAAATCTATTGAGGGTATGCTCACTATTTTTTCTCTCTTGCTTCACGGATTTGGATTCTCTCTCTTGCAGTCATGTAAGATGCCCACTCTTTTTCATCTCTTTCATGCATCTTTGTAATCTCTGCTAAAGATGAGCTAAGTGCTTTAAAAAATATACCAACATCTCTTTTAGGATGAACAGGCATCTCTACACGAGCATAATATTCTACTTCTGGGCTAAACACTTCTTGACTTACATGAAAGTGTTCAAAACCTATGGAATCTATCTCTGCTTCACTTATTAAGGACAATCTAACAGGTTCTTCGTTTTTTAAAAATCTCTCTAAGGCGTCTATTTTGTTGTGCATCTCAATCATGAGTTGTAGTAAAACTGGGTCACTTTCTGCTGTTTCACCTCTAGCTTTTGCTAGTTTTAGCCACTGATGTAGTGCATTTTCATCTGATTCACTGAGTTGATGATACTCTCTCTCATAAGTCTCTCTATCTTGTGCGACTTCACTAAAAAGTAAACTTATCGGTGCAGGAACTAAGCGAGGTGTGTTCATGATATAACCTTGTCAAGAACTATTAAAACTAAAAAGGCAATGCCAAGATAACCATTTACAGTAAAAAAGGCACGGTCTATCTTTGTAAAATCTTTGCGAACAAGTTTTTGCTCATAGGCTAGAACAAAACCACTACCAAAGGCAGCTACAAAGGCAAAAATTCCAAGTCCTGCAACCCAAACAAAAAGAATCCAGAAGATGACACTAAGCATATGAAAAAGTGCAGAGATAAAAAGAGTTGCTTCTGCTCCGTATTGAGAGGGGATAGAGTGTAAGTTTTTCTCTTTATCAAAATCTATATCTTGAAGAGAGTAGAGCAGGTCAAATCCAGCAACCCAAAATATAACACCAAGACTGAGTAAAACAGACCAAGGTGGAATGCTTCCCTGTACAGCTACAACACCAGCAATAGGCGCAAGACCAAGAGATATGCCGAGAATAATATGTGCAAGAGAAGAAAATCTTTTAAAGTAAGAGTAAGAACCTAAAACTATAAGGATAGGGATACTTAGAGCAAAAGCCAAAGAGTTTATCATGTAAGCAACAGCTATAAAGACAATGGCATTAACAGCTATGAAAATCAATATACTAGAAGCATCTAAGCGACCATCAACATTTGGACGAGAAGCTGTTCTAGGGTTAAGAGCATCAATATCACGGTCAGCATAACGGTTTACACCCATGGCGAAGTTTCTAGCACTAAGAGCTGCTACGACACCCATCAAGAGTAACCAAAAACCAAACCATCCATCTGCTGCCACTATCATAGCGATAAAAATAAATGGAAGTGAAAAGATGGAGTGTTCAAACATTACTAACTCATTAAAATCTTTAGCTTTTTTGATAATTCTTTGCACCAAATTGACTCTCTTTTTTTAATATTGCTCATTTTATCTAAAGTTGTTTTAAAATGATATAATACCTACATGAAACAACTTGCAATAATTGGTCCTACTGCATCAGGTAAAAGTGACTTGGCTATTAAAATTGCCTTAAAAATAGATGCTTATATCTTATCAATAGACTCACTTAGCATCTATAAAGAGATAGATATTGTCTCTGCTAAGCCCTCAACAAGGGAGTTAAATGAAGTTAAACATTTTGGGATAAATGTTTTAAACCCTGATGAGCATTTTAGTGTTGATATTTTTATATCACTTTATAAAGAAGTTAAAAAAGTTTGTGAAAAAGATGGTAAAAATCTCATAATAGTTGGTGGAACTTCCTTCTATCTTAAGTCACTTTTAGATGGTTTATCTAAAATACCAGAGATAAGTGATGAGGTAAAGAGATCTGTAAAAGATAAGTTAAGTGATTTGTTTAGTTGTTATGAGTTTCTTAAAAATATAGATTCTGAGTATATGAAAAAAATATCTCCTAATGATAGCTATAGGATAGAAAAAGCTCTTTTGATTTATGAAGCTTCTAAAATGTCACCAACAGAGTGGTTTAAAAAAAATCCTCCAAAACCAATCATAAAAAACTTAGATATTTTTAATATTGATGTAAAAAGAGATGTTTTAAGAGAGAGAATATCTAAACGAAGTGAAAAAATGCTTAAGATGGGATTGGTTGATGAGGTATGTAAGCTAGAACAAAAATACTCAAGACTACCACAATCCATGAACTCCATAGGAGTAGTTGAGGTGCTAGAGTTTTTAGATGCAAAAGTTTCAAAAGAAGAGATGATAGATAATATCTCAACTCACACAGCTCAACTAGCAAAACGACAGCAAACTTTTAACAAAACACAGTTTAAAGATATAACAAATGCACCCTTAGAGAAGTTGGAAGATATGATATTGGAAGAACTAAATAGAGTAAAATCGCAGTAAATTACTTAC
>JALTUB010000097.1 GCA_027047745.1 Sulfurimonas sp. | reverse complement strand
CAAATGTAGATGTAAATGATAAATCAAAGATTTTATTGGATGCAGTTAAAGAAGCTGGTTCAAAAAGGATAAATAATTTTATCAAGTTACTAGTTGAAAACAAACGCATCAATATAATTCCTGCAATAGCTAGTGAATTGAAAAAAGATGTTGCAAAGTCAACGAAAAATTACGAAGGTGTTATTTATAGTGATACAGATATTGATACTAAGTTAATAGATCAATTAGGTGCTGGTTTAAGCAAAAAATTTGATTCTAAAATATCTTTAGTGTTTATTAAAAATGACTTTAATGGTATTAAAGTAGATGTAGAAGGTCTAGGTATAGAGATTAACTTCTCTAAAGATAGAATCGATAGTCAAATTATAGAACATATAATTAAAGCAATTTAACTTCAACGAGAGGAGAACGAATAGTGGTAGCAAAAATTCAAGCTGATGAAATCAGCTCAATAATTAAAGAGCGTATCGACAACTTTGAACTAAGTGTTGATATAAACGAAACTGGTAAAATTGTTTCTTATGCTGATGGTGTTGCTCAAGTTTACGGACTTAGCAATGTTATGGCTGGAGAAATGGTTGAATTCGAAGATGGAACTCAAGGTCTAGTTATGAACCTTGAAGAGAGTGCTGTAGGTATTGTTATCCTTGGTGCTGGAACTGAACTTCGTGAAGGTATGAGTGTTAAACGATTAGGAAAACTTTTAAAAGTTCCTGTAGGTGATGCACTTCTTGGTCGTGTTGTAAATGCACTTGGTGAACCAATAGATGGTAAAGGTCCGATAGAGACTTCTGAGGCTCGTTTTGTTGAAGAAAAAGCTCCTGGTATCATGAACCGTAAATCAGTTCATGAGCCTTTAGCTACTGGTATTAAAGCTATTGATGCTTTAGTTCCAATCGGTCGTGGTCAAAGAGAACTTATCATTGGTGACAGACAAACTGGTAAAACTACTGTAGCAATTGATGCAATTATTAACCAAAAGGGCAATGGAGTATCTTGTATCTATGTTGCAATTGGTCAAAAAGAGTCAACTGTTGCTCAAATCGTTCGTCGTTTAGAAGAACATGGTGCAATGGAATATACAATTATTGTATCTTCTACAGCTGCAGAAGCTGCTGCTCTTCAATTTTTAGCTCCATATACTGGTGTTACTATGGGTGAATATTTCCGTGATAATGCAAGACATGGTCTAATAGTTTATGATGATTTATCTAAACATGCAGTTGCATACCGTGAAATGTCACTTATCCTTCGTCGTCCTCCGGGTCGTGAAGCATATCCTGGTGATGTTTTTTACATTCACTCTCGTTTACTTGAAAGAGCTGCGAAAGTATGTGATGAAGATGGAGCTGGATCGCTTACTGCTCTTCCTATTATTGAAACACAAGAGGGTGATGTTGCGGCATATATCCCAACAAATGTTATCTCTATTACCGATGGTCAGATTTTCCTTGAAACTGAACTATTTAACTCAGGTGTTCGCCCAGCTATTAATGTTGGTCTTTCAGTTTCTCGTGTTGGTGGTGCTGCTCAGATTAAAGCTACTAAGCAAGTTGCTGGTACGCTAAGACTTGACCTTGCTCAGTATCGTGAACTTCAAGCATTTGCTCAGTTCGCATCTGACCTTGATGTTACATCTCGTAATCAACTAGAGCGTGGACAAAGAATGGTAGAGGTTCTTAAACAAGGACCTTTCTCTCCACTTTCTGCTGAGAAGCAAGTTGCTATCATCTTTGCTGGTAATGAAGGTTTCTTAGATTCATTTGATCCATCAAATGTTGTTCGTTTTGAAGCTGAAATGTATCCATTTATAGAAGCATCTTATCCTCAAATTTTTGAGAATATTAGAAGTGCTTCTAAATTAGATGATGATACTAAAGCACTATTAATGAAAGCACTTGAAGAGTTCAAAGCTAGCTTTGTAGCTAACTAAGGGATATTTTATGGCAAACTTGAAAGATATTCAGAGACAGATAAAGAGTGTGAGTAACACTCAAAAGACGACGCGTGCCATGAAGCTTGTAAGTACAGCGAAACTTCGTCGTGCTGAAGAGTTAGCTAAACGCTCTCGTCTATATGCTCAAAAAATGAATCAGGTAATTGCCGAAATAGCTGGACGCATAGAGTGTAGCAAAATTGGAGGAATTGATAATCGTTGTTTTACGAAGATTGAAAATCCAAAAATTGTTGACATTGTTTTTGTTACTGCTGATAAAGGTCTTTGTGGTGGGTTTAATATTCAAACTATTAAAGCTGTTAAAAAACTTTTAAAAGAGTATAAAGAACAAAATGTAAAAGTGCGTTTACGCGGAATCGGTAAAAAAGGTGTAGAATTTTTTAAATACAATGAAGTTGAAATGTTTGACAGTGTAATTGATTTGAGTTCTAAACCTGATAAAGAAAGATCTGATAAGTTTATAACTACTTCAGTTGAAGATTACAAAGATGGAAAAATCGATGGTCTTCATATAATTTACAATGGATTTAAAAACATGATGACTCAAGAGTTACATGTTAATAAAATATTGCCAGTTGATACACAAAGTTTCGATTGTAAACAGACACAACATAGTTCAATGTTAGAAGTAGAAGCAGAGGATGAAGAGCATATGCTTGACTCTTTGGTAAATAAATATGTCGGATATAGCATGTACTACTCTTTAATAGATTCAGTTGCTGCTGAACATAGTGCTAGAATGCAGGCTATGGATACAGCAACTAATAATGCTAAAGATATGGTTAAGTCACTTAATGTACAGTTTAATAAAGCACGACAAGCGGCTATTACTACAGAACTGATAGAAATTATCAGTGGTGTGGAGTCGATGAAATAATGGAGAAAAAAATGATTGGTAAAATTAGCCAGGTTATGGGCCCGGTTGTTGATGTTGATTTTGATGGTACTCTTCCAGCAATTAACGAAGCAATTGAAGTTAAAGTAAATGTGGAAGGTACTGAGCGTCGCTTAGTACTAGAAGTTGCAGCACACTTAGGTGATGGTCGTGTAAGAACGATTGCCATGGATATGAGTGAAGGTTTAGTTCGTGGTATGGATGCAGTAGCTACTGGTGCACCTATTAAAGTTCCTGTTGGAGAGAAAGTACTTGGTCGTATTTTTAATGTGATCGGTGAAACTATTGATCATGGTGATCAAATCACTGATTCAGAAATGTGGTCAATTCATCGTGCTCCTCCACCATTAGTTGAGCAATCAACCACTACAGAAATGTTTGAAACAGGTATCAAAGTTGTTGATTTACTTGCTCCTTATTCTAAGGGTGGTAAAGTTGGACTATTTGGTGGTGCTGGTGTTGGTAAAACAGTTATTATCATGGAGCTTATTCATAATGTTGCCCATGGTCATGATGGTTTATCAGTTTTTGCTGGTGTTGGTGAGCGAACTCGTGAAGGAAATGACCTTTATCATGAGATGAAAGATTCTAATGTACTGGATAAAGTTGCACTGTGCTACGGTCAGATGAGTGAGCCTCCAGGAGCAAGAAACCGTATTGCTCTTACAGGTATTACTATGGCTGAGTATTTTCGTGATGAAAAAGGTCTTGATGTATTGATGTTTATCGATAATATCTTCCGTTTTGCACAATCAGGTTCAGAGATGTCTGCACTTCTTGGTCGTATCCCTTCAGCTGTTGGTTATCAACCAACTCTAGCTCGTGAGATGGGTGCATTGCAAGATAGAATTACATCTACTAAAACTGGTTCAATTACTTCTGTTCAAGCAGTATATGTTCCAGCAGATGACTTGACTGACCCGGCTCCAGCTTCTGTTTTTGCTCACTTAGATGCAACAACAGTTCTTAACCGTAAGATTGCTGAAAAAGGTATCTATCCTGCAGTTGATCCACTAGATTCAACTTCAAGATTACTTGATCCACAAATCATTGGTGAAGAGCATTATGGTGTTGCTCGTGGTGTTCAACAAACGCTTCAAAAGTATAAAGACTTACAAGATATTATTGCGATTCTTGGTATGGATGAGCTTAGTGAAGATGATAAAAATGTTGTTGAACGCGCTCGTAAAATTGAGAAGTTCTTATCACAACCTTTCTTCGTTGCTGAAGTATTTACAGGAGCACCTGGTAAATATGTTAAGCTTGAAGATACAATCGCTGGATTTAAAGGTATTCTTAACGGTGATTACGATCATATGTCAGAGAACTCTTTTTATATGGTTGGTGGTATGGATGAAGCTCTTGCAAAACATGAGAAAAATAAATAAGCTCAAAGTTTAAAAAGGACTCAAAATGGATACATTTAAACTTGAAATCTTAACTCCTAACGGTGAAATCTTTAATGATGAAGCCATTAGCGTTGTTCTTCCTGGTGAAGAGGGAGAGTTTGGCGTATTAGCTGGACACTCTTCTTTGACTACACTGTTAGAAGCTGGTGTTGTGGATGTTGAGAAAGAAGATAAAACTATTGAATCTATTCTTATTAACTGGGGCGTTGTTCAGGTTGATGAAGAAAAAGTTATTGTTTTAGTTGAGGGTGCTGTAGCAATTCGTGGAGAGAGTGAAAGCGATATTGCTACTGCTCTTGATGATGCTAAATCACTTATCAGTGAAATAGCAGATGCAAATCCTGCTATTGCTTCAGTTTCTGCGAAAATTGAATCAGCTGCTAAAAGCTTACTCTAATATATGACTAATGATTTAATAGATTTTTATCTTAAAAGCCCCCCTATAACTATCGGAGTGCTGATTCTTTTATCAGTTTACTTCATAGTTTTAAACTGGGTGTTTTTTTATCGCTATCTATCTCTAAATAGTTGGTTTAATCGTGAAAGAAATTCATTAGAAAGTCTTTTAATGGGTGCTTCTGGTGTTAATGAAGACTCTTTTTTAAATAATTTTATCAAAACAAGTAATGTTGTTTCAAAAGAAGTTTTAGACCTTGGTATGTTGGCTGCTACAAAAGAGGCTACAAAGGGTCTATCTATCCTCTCTGTTTTTGCATCAACAACTCCATTTATAGGATTGTTTGGTACTGTTGTCTCTATTCTTGATACTTTTAAACATATTGGACAAACTACAGGAAGTATGTCTATCATATCTAGTGGAGTTTCTGATGCTTTGATAGCAACTGCTTCAGGTATTTTTGTGGCTATATTTGCTTATACATATCATCAAATAATGAAAAGAAAGTCTTATGAAGTTATAAGCTATATCAAAATGCAAAGTGATGCCATCTTAGCTCGTAAGGCTTGATATGATTTATGATTGGGAAGATAAGCCAGAACTAAATATTACGCCAATGGTAGATATAATGTTAGTGCTTCTTGCTATCTTGATGGTTATTGCACCAAATATTATATATGAAGAAAATATTAAACTTCCTCAGGGTTCTATCACTAAGCAGTTATCTAAAATTCCACCAGTTCATATTAGTATAGACAAAGATAAAGTATTGAAAGTTAATAAAGATATACTACTTTTAGATGCTTCATTTGCTGATAATTTTTATCTATATTCTAAAAAGTTAGACCATAAAGCTACTGTACTAATAAGTGCAGATAGACGCTTAGACTACGGAGTTGTTATGTCAGTTCTTGCCGCTGTAAAACAAGCAGGTTTTTCTGAGGTTTCATTAGCTACAAATGGATAGAGATAGCAAATTTTTTTATATTAGTGGTTTTGTTTCCATATCACTTTTTTCACTTTTTTTGTTTTTGTTTATTTACATGTTATTTAGCTCCTCTAAGATTAACAGTTTTGCACTCAAAAAAAATAATTACATCTCAATATCTTTAAACATGACACAGACAACTTCAAAGCATAAAAAAAGAAGCAAAGTATCAAGTAAAGTAGCAACTAAGACACCAAAAGTAAGTAAGAATGTAGATATAAATAACCTTTTTAGTGATGTTTGGACTAAGAAAATTTCACACACTAAAACTAAGCCGAAAAATTCTACACACATGCAAGAGATACTAAAAAAAATAAGTACGGCAAAAGAGAATAATCAAAAACAAAATATAGAAAAAACAGATAGTATAGAAAAATCAAACTCTAATGAAAAAGAAAATGCAGTCTCAAGTGCAAATGAGGTTAATGAATATTTAGCTAAAATTCAGGCTTTAGTTTACAAGTATTTTATCGTTCCACCAAATTCACAAGGGCATAGTGTCAAAGCACTTATCAAACTAAACGCTTTAGGAAAGGTTCTTGATTTTAGGGTGCTTACATATTCAGATAATCAAGCTTTAAATGAAGAAGTAGATAAGATAAAAGATAGACTTGTTAATGTGGTTTTTCCAATTAACAAGCAAAACAAAACAACAAAAACAATAGTAATATTAACATCTAAGGAGTAGATATTGAAAATTTTAATTTCATTATTAATGGTATTTAGCCTATCTTTTGCGAGTGATGCAACAATCGAAGTTATAAAAAAAGTTGAGTCACTTCCATCTATAGCAGTAGAGGATTCTTCAAGAACTTATGGAGATACATTCAAATTACAATTTTTTAAATCTCTAATCGCCGATTTGAATGTTATTTCTATCTTTAATGTAGATAGACACTATAGAACGGATGATTTTGATGATAGTACAGTTGCTGTAGAAAACAAAGACATGAACTATGTTGTTAAATATAAAATGACTCAAGAAGATGCAGGGTTGAAAATATCTATGAAGCTATTAAAAGATAGCGAAGTAGTTTTAAGCAAAAGTTACAAGATAGGTAAAAAAAATATTTATATGTTTGTGACGCATACCATGGCATATGATATAAATCAATACATGGGTGAACCACCAGTTGAGTGGATGAAAAGAAAGGTTATATTTTCAAGAATAGTAAGCCCTAAAAGAAGTGAGATTGTAATCTCTGATTATACACTCTCATATCAGCATGTTATTATAAGAGGTGGCTTCAACATTTTTCCAAAATGGGCAACTAATAATCAAGATTCATTTTATTATACATCACTTGATGGAAAAAAACCTACTTTAAAATTTGTAAATATTAGAACATCAAAAATAAAGAATATAATATCTTCTGATGGAATGATGGTCTGTTCTGATGTTAGCAGTGATGGAAATAGACTTCTTTTAACCATGGCAAGAGATGGACAACCAGATATATATATATATAATGTAAAAACAAAGAGATACTCAAAAGAAACCTTTTACAAAGGTATAGATGTGGGTGGGCATTTTCAAGGAAAAGATAAAATAGTTTTCATATCTAACAGACTAGGTTATCCAAATGTTTTTTCTAAAAAAATAGGTACTAGAGAAGTAGAACAGATGGTTTACTATGGAAAAAGTAACTCTGCGTGTAGTGCTCATGGTCAATATATAGTCTATAAAGCTAGAGAGAGTTCAAATATGTTTAGTAAAAATAGTTTTAACCTTCACCTAATATCAACTCAAACTGATTTTATAAGAAGATTGACTGCTACAGGTGTAAATGAATTTCCTGAGTTTTCTAAAGATGGAGATGCAATTTTATTTATCAAAAATTACAAAGAACAAAGTTCAATTGGAATTATAAGACTGAACTATAATAAAAACTATCTATTCCCTTTAAAATATGGTAGATTACAGTCCCTAGATTGGTAAAAAGATACACTTTGTTAATTTAAGATAAGAATATTAACTAAATGAGTATTTTTTTTGGTATAATTATTTCAATTTTAAAATCGAGGAAATAGATATGAAAAGTTTAATGCTTTCTAGTGTAGTGGCATCACTATTATTGTTTAGTGGATGTAGCCAAAAGACTCCTGTTGTAGATCAAAAAGCCCAAACAGCAGAAAAGTCACAAGAGGTAAAGCCTGTTGCAAGTGAAACAGTTTCTGGAGAAGATAGTTCAGTTAAGGCTGTTAGTCATGAAGTGACTATAGCAGGTCTTGAGTCTGAAATGTCATCAATATATTTCGATTTTGATAAGTATAATATTAAGTCATCTATGGCTAGTAAAGTTTCTGCAGATGCTACTTTAGTAAATAATGGTGCTAAAAACTACAATGTTAAACTTGAAGGTAATTGTGATGAGTGGGGTAGCGATGAGTATAACTTCGCATTAGGTCTTGAGCGTGCAAATGCTGTTAAAAATTCATTAGTTGCTGAGGGTGTTGATGCCTCTCGTATCTCTATGGTTAGCTATGGCAAAAGCAATCCAGTATGTAGTGATCAAACACAAGAATGTTGGTCTAAAAACCGTCGTGTAGATCTTGCACTTCTTCCATAGTTAAATAAAATAATAATATATGAAACACAGTATATTAGTTGCACTTATTGCGACGGCTGTGCCTCTGATTTTGTCAGCTGCCGAACCTTCAGCGTTTGGTGCTGGAAATCTTGATGCTTCTGAACCTTATGGTTTAACTCCAAGTGAAAAAGTTATTTTACAAAATAAAAACAAGCTTCACAGTGTACTTGTTAAGAGTAATAATCAAGCAAATGAAGTTGATTCATTAAGAGAAAGATTAGATGGTTTACAGAGTATTATAGAAAACTTAAGTCGTAATGCACATAACAATAAAATTAATTTGAAAAAACTAGAAGATCAAAACTATAAAAATATTCATAATAGTGATGAATACTCAAAAAGATTGAGTGATGCAGTTGAATTGAACTCTCAGAATATTGAAAAATTAAATAAAACTTTATCAGAAGTTTCACTTTTACTTAATAATCTGGAAAAAGATTATATTAGTAAAAAAGAGTTTAACACTCTTGTAAACGATGTTAATAAGTTTAAAGTTTTAGTTGCAAAAGAGTTGAGCCATAAAAGTTCTTCATCTTCAAAAAATAGTTCTGTAAGTAGTGCAGAGTTATATACTAAAGCAAAAGCATATTTTGATAAAAAATATTATACAAAGGCTATAGATATATATGAAACTCTTATTAAAAGAAAATATAAACCAGCATATGCACATTACAAGATAGGTGAAATGAATTTTAAAAGAAAAAATTATGCAAATGCTATTACATACTTTAAAAAGAGTTCATCTTTGTATTCTAAAGCATCTTATATGCCTAATCTAATGTTACATACTGCTATATCTATGGATAAAACAGGTGATAAAAAACATGCTTTAGCTTTTTTTAATGCAATAGTATCTAAGTATCCAAACTCTAAAGAATCAAAAGAGGCTAAAAAGTATATTGGTTTATAATTTATTATTTTATATTTATAATATTATGATAAAATCCGAAAAATAAAAAATAAAGGTCTAAAATGGCAATAGAAGCAAATCAAATCGTATCAAT
Organism: Sulfurimonas sp.; assembly: GCA_027047745.1. Lineage (GTDB taxonomy): Bacteria > Campylobacterota > Campylobacteria > Campylobacterales > Sulfurimonadaceae > Sulfurimonas. Next base: position 11,829 of record JALTUB010000097.1, on the reverse strand, counting down.
AGAGTACGAAGTTAAAGATGGTGACAAGGTAGTTGATAGTAATGTTGGTGGTGAAGCATTAGTGTTTATGTTCGGAAAGGGTCAAATTATTCCTGGTCTTGAAAATGGTATAGTAAACATGGGTATTGGCGATAAAGGTGATATCTTAGTTAAACCAGAAGATGCTTATGGTGAGTATAATGCTGAAGCGACTCAAGAAGTTCCAGCTGACCAATTTGCTGGTATTGAATTAGACTTAGGTATGACACTTTACGGACAAGGTGAAGATGGTGGAACTGTTCAAGTAACTGTTAAAGAACTTAAAGGCGAGACAGTTGTTATTGACTTTAACCATCCTTTAGCTGGTAAAGAGTTGATGTTTAGTGTTGCGATTAACAATGTTAGAGATGCATCTGCTGAAGAAGCTATGACTGGTATCCCTGCTGAAAATAAACCAGCAGAAGGTGAGAGTTGTGGTACAGGCTGTGGATGTCACTAGTTTTATAACTGCTTCAGAGGCTTCAAAAAAAGCATTCAATACAGCTTCTCTTTTAAAAACTCTTAGTGTAAACGCTCTTATAATAGGAGAGTCTGGAGTTGGAAAAAAGAGTTTAGCCTCTTTTGTACTCCCTGATGCACCAGTTATAGATGCATCGAATTTTAAAGAGCTTTCACTACTTTTACAAAGTTCTAACGAAATTATTATCACAAATATAGATAAATCTCCAAATATAAATACATTATTAGAAACAATCATAAAAAACAGAGTAAGGGTAATAGCTACTTCAAGTCATCTTTTACATGAACCTTTGATAGATGAGATTTTTAGTATAAAGTTTGATATTTTACCACTTAGTAAAAGAAATGAAGATGTTGTTAAACTTATTGAAAAATTTTCACTTGAAGCATCTTCTATCTTTGGTGGAGATAATCATATTGACTTGGATAGTTTTACTCCAGACTTGAGTGATAATGCTAACTCTTTAAGAAGACAAGTTATGGTAAACTGTCTTTTAGAAGATATACAAGATAAAGAGTTGATGGATATTATCGGTCACTATATAGGTTCAAAACTTGGTTCAAACAATGACTACAAAAAGTTTTTGTATCTTTATGAAGTGCCACTTATAAAAGAGGGACTAAAAAGATTTAAGTCTCAACTCCAATTATCAGATAAACTCGGTTTAAATAGAAATACACTTAGAAAAAAAATATCAGATAATCAAAACTACTTATAAAGGATAAAATGTGTCAAAAAAAATAGCAATGATCTTTGCAGGTCAAGGAAGTCAAGCAGTAGGAATGGGAAAGGATTTTTACGAATCTTCAAAACTAGCAAGAGAGATGTTTGATAAAGCAGGTGATAGAATTGGTGTTGATTTTAAAGAGATAATCTTCCAAGAAAATGAAAAACTTGGACAAACTGCTTATACACAACCAGCAATTCTTTTAGTTCAAATGATAGCATATAAGCTTTTTGAAGTAGAGTGTCCAGATGTAAAAGCAGAACTATTTTTAGGTCACTCTTTAGGTGAGTTTTCAGCTCTTTGTGCAAGTGGAGCTATCGACTATGTTGATGCTGTAGAGCTTGTTCACAATCGTGGTTCTTATATGCAAGGTGCATGTGATAAGATAGAAGCTGGAATGATGGCTATAGTTGGGCTTGATGATGCTAGTGTTGAGAAAGTTTGTGCAGATGCACAAGAATCTGGTAAAAAAGTTTGGCCTGCAAACTATAACCAAGATGGTCAGCTTGTGGTTGCTGGTATGAAAGCTGATTTGGTTTCATTAGAGCAAACTTTTAAAGATGCTGGTGCAAAAAGAGCTATCTTGCTTGATATGTCTGTAGCTTCTCACTGTAAGATTTTAGCTCCTGCACAAGAGCCTTTAGCAAAAATGATGGAAACAATGCTTAGTGATAACTTTTTAGCTCCTGTTATCTCAAATGTAACAACACAAGCTTACTCTACAAAAGCTGAAGCAGTAGCACTTTTAAAAGAGCAACTCGTAAAACCTGTAAGATACAAACAGTCAATCTTAGCAATAGCTAATGATGTAGATATAGCTATTGAGTTTGGTAATGGAGTTACACTTAAAGGTCTTAATAGAAGAATTTCCAAAGAGTTAAAAACACTCAATATCTCAGATATGGCATCATTAGAAAAAGTAAAAGAGGAAGTCTGTTCATAATATCATGAGAGTAACACTAGCACAAATCTCACCTAAACTAAATCGAAGTAATTTAGATGAGATTGTTAAGATTATAAAAGAGTTTAAAGATGAAAGTGATTTGATTGTTTTTCCTGAACTTTCTCTTAATGGTTATTTACTTCAAGATAAACTTTATGAAGATGCTTATGCTCTTGAAGAACTAGATATATTTAATGATTTGAGTAGAGATATTGATATAGTTGTTGGTGTTGCTCTTAGAGATGAAAATCTATTTAGAAACACGGCTCTTTATTTTCATGATGGCTCTTTGGTTGCAAAGCATTATAAAGTGCATCTTCCAAATTATGGAATGTTTGAAGAGGCTCGTTACTTTGAAGCTGGTAATATTTTTGAGAGTTTTATAGTTGATGATAAAAAAATATCAATGTTGGTTTGTGAAGATTTATGGCATAAAACTGTTCATGAAGATTTGATAAAAGAGAATCCAGACTTGATAATAGCTCTAGTGGCTTCACCTGCTCGTGGCTTTGGTGAAGATGGTTTAGAGATAGAAGAGCAATGGCTAGATATTATAAAAACAGTAGCCACAGAGTGCAAGGCAGAGCTTATCTTTGTAAACAGAGTAGGTTTTGAAGATGGACTTGGTTTTTGGGGTGGAAGTTGCACTGTAGATAAAAATGGAAATATAAAAAACAGATTAGCACATTATAAAAAGATAGTAAAAACATTTAAAATAGGATGATATATGAGTAAGATAGCGATAATGGGTGCAATGCCTGAAGAGGTAGCACCGATACTAGAAAAACTAGGGCAATATAAAACTACAGAGTATGCAGGAAATAAATACTATGAAGCAACTTATAATGGCGTAGAGTTAGTTATAGCATACTCTAAGATAGGAAAAGTCTTTTCTACTTTAACGGCTACAACTATGATAGAACATTTTGGAGCAAAAAAACTTCTTTTTTCTGGTGTTGCAGGAGCAATATCTTCATCTTTAAAAGTTGGTGATTTGATAGTTGCTACAAAACTATCTCAACATGATTTAGATATTACTGCCTTTGGACATCCTTACGGGTTTGTTCCTGAGGGTGCTGTTTATGTTGAAGCTGACAAAGGTATGATAAAACTTAGTAAAGAAGTAGCTTCAGATATGGGTAAAAGTGTTGTAGAGGGTATCATAGCAACAGGCGATCAGTTTGTGGCAAATGAAGATAGAAAAAACTGGATAGGAAAAGAGTTCAGTGCCGATGCCTTAGAGATGGAAGGCGCTAGTGTTGCAGTAGTTTGTGATGCCCTAAGTGTTCCTTTTTTTATACTTCGTGCTATAAGTGATGCTGCTGATATGGATGCTAGTTTTTCATTTGATGAGTTTTTAGAAACATCAGCAGTTGAGTCAGCTGAGTTTGTTATGAAGATGGTTGACAAGGTTATAGCAGACTAATGGGCATAAAACTCTCTAAAAAGATTATGTCTAAACTTGGAAAAACAAATGCCGAGTTTAAACTCATAGAGGAGGGTGATAAAATCCTTGTTGGGCTTAGTGGTGGAAAAGACTCTTTAACTCTTATTCATGCCATGAAAGAGCAACAGCGACGCGCACCTTTTAAGTTCGAGTTTGTAGCAGTTACTATCTCTTATGGAATGGGTGAAGATTATAGTAAGTTGTCTGCTCACTGCAAGGAGTATGGGATAAATCATGTAGTAAAAGATACCTCTGTTTTTGAGTTAGCTAAAGATAAGATAAGAAAAAATTCATCTTCATGTAGTTTTTTCTCTCGCATGAGAAGAGGATATCTGTACAGTATGGCTCAAGAGCTAGAGTGTAATAAAGTAGCACTTGGTCACCATATGGATGATGCAGCAGAGAGCTTTTTTATGAACTTTATTTACAATGGTCAGATGAGAAGTTTAGCTCCTAAATATACTGCAGGTAATGGTTTAGTAGTTATAAGACCTCTGATACAGATGAGAGAGAGACAGTTAAGTGCTTTTGTGCTTGACAATGAGATACATGCCATAGGTGATGAGTTGTGTCCATCTATGCACTTCCAAGAGAAGATGCCTCATGCAAGAGCAGACACAAAAATACTCTTATCAAAGTTAGAAAAAGATTTCCCATCACTATTTACAAGTTTAAACGCAGCTTTTAAAAATATATCTGTTGATAGTTTTTTTATGCTAGAAGATTAATCTTCGTAAATCACAACACTCCCAGCAAGTAAATCATGAAGTGAGCGTTTATCTCTCCTAAAGCCAACCATCAAAAAACCAATGCCAAAAAGTAGTGTAGATGGGATATAACCTAAAGAACGAGTGATAGCTTGTTTGTTATCTATATCTTCATAAGTTTTTGCATCTACTATCTTGATATGAACAAATTTTTTTCCAGGTGTTGCACCTCTCCATCTGTTCCAAAAGAGTATAGTTACAACAAGAACAGAGATTTCAAAAACAAGTTCCCACTTAAAAGAAGTTTTTGGTTGGGTATCAAGTGCATGAAGATTTCCACTCATTGCCATTTGTAAGTTTGTTTGGTATTGTGAAAAGTCAAACCAGTTGCCATCACTTAAAAAGTAGATGACAATGGCTATAGGAAGAGCTAAAAAAAGCGTATCTAAAAATGAAGCGTAAAACCTAATCCAAAAACCCGCAGGTTTATACATGGTAATTCGGCGCTTCTTGTGTTATGATAACATCATGAACATGACTCTCTTTGAGTCCAGCTGCAGTGATTTGAACAAACTCAGCTTTATCCCAAAAAGTTTCTATGGACTCACTACCACAGTAACCCATAGATGAACGAAGCCCACCCATCATTTGATGAACTATCCCAGCGATAGAGCCACGAAATGGAACACGACCCTCTATACCCTCAGGAACAAGTTTATCAGCAGCAGTTCCCTCTTGAAAATATCTATCAGTAGAACCTTTTTGCATAGCCCCTATACTTCCCATACCACGGTATGATTTGTATTGACGCCCTTGAAACATGATAGTATCTCCAGGTGATTCTTCAGTTCCTGCAAGAAGTGAACCAGCCATAATACAGCTAGCACCTACTGCTAAAGCTTTAGCAATATCCCCAGAGTATTTTATACCTCCATCGGCAATGATAGGTACACCATGTTTGCGACCAGCTGCTGCACACTCATCTATAGCAGAGATTTGAGGAACACCAACACCTGCAACGATGCGAGTTGTACAGATAGAACCAGGACCGATACCAACTTTTACAGCATCTACACCAGCGTCTATAAGTGCTTCAACTGCTTCACCAGTAGCAACATTTCCAGCGATAACATCTACTTCCATACTCTCTTTTATCTTACGAACAGTATCCATAATACCTTTAGAGTGTCCATGAGCAGAGTCAAGAACTAGAACATCACAACCAGCATCTACAAGAGATTTTGCACGGTCTAGTTGCCCAACACCGATAGCAGCACCAACTACAAGACGACCAAAAGAGTCCTTGTTAGAGTGTGGATACTCTATGCGTTTTTTAATATCTTTGATAGTTACAAGACCTTTTAAAAATCCTTCATCATCAATAATAGGAAGTTTTTCTATCTTGTTTTTATGCATAATATCACCAGCTTCATCAAGTGAGATACCTTTTTTAGCTGTGATAAGTGGCATATGAGTCATAGCTTCACTTGCAAGTTTTCGCATATCTTTTTCAAAACGCATATCACGGTTTGTAAGGATTCCTAAAAGTTTGTTATGTCCATCTACAACAGGCACACCAGAGATTTTATACTCTTTCATAAGCGCTTCAGCATCAGCTAAAGTTGCATCAGGATGCACAAAGATAGGGTCGATAATGATTCCACTTTCACTTTTTTTAACTTTGATAACTTGTTTGCATTGTGTTTCTATATCCATATTTTTATGGATGATTCCAATCCCACCAAGTCTAGCCATGGCAATAGCAGCACGATATTCTGTAACTGTATCCATAGCAGCCGATACCATAGGGATTTTAAGGCTAATATTTTTTGTTAGTTTAGTTTCTAATGATACTTCTTTTGGAAGAACTTCGGAATATTGGGGTACTAAGAGTACATCTTCAAATGTGAGGGCTTTTTTACGAATTCTCATGATCATCCTTTTAAAATTTTTGAATTATATCCTTTTTGTTGTTAAAATCAGGTAAAGAGTAAAAACAACTAAATTTTAGTAATTTAGTTGTTTTTCCAAACTTAGTGAACCATCAAAAAGAGTTTGCTCATCATAGGCTTTTGCTATAAGTTGCAGACCAACAGGCATACCATCGCTGTTTTTCATGATAGGAAGTGAGAGGGCAGGAAGACCAGCTAAGTTTATAGAGATAGTATAAATATCACTTAGATACATATCCATAGGATTTTTCAACTCACCAAATTTGTTTGCAACGCTAGGGGCAACTGGTGAGAGAATCAAATCTACTTCTTCAAATATCTTTGCATACTCATCTTTGATAATATTACGAGTCTTTTGTGCTTTTACATAATAAGCTTCATAGTATCCACTAGATAAAACAAAGTTTCCAAGCATGATACGGCGTTTAACTTCATCACCAAAACCATTACTACGAGTGTTTATGTAAGTCTCTTCAAGGTTTTTGCCCTCAACTCTGTTACCATATCTTATGCCATCATAACGAGCTAGATTTGTTGTTGCTTCTGCTGTTGCAGTTATATAGTAAGCTGAGATGTCAAACTTAGCATCCATTATCTCTTTTTCAACTATGGTATGCCCTGCAGATTTAAGAGCCTCTATAGCTTTTTCATAAGCATCTTTTACATCTTGACTTGCATTCTCAATGTACTTTGGTAAAACAGCGATAGTTAGCTTTCTGTCTGCGTTTAAGTTTGGAGTTACTTTGTCATCTTTTTGTGCATTTGTAGAGTCTTTTTCATCACTTCCACTGATAATGTCATAAAGAAGAGCTGCATCTTCTACATTTTGTGTCATAGGTCCAATCTGGTCAAGACTTGAAGCATAAGCACCTAAACCATAACGGCTTACTCGCCCATAAGTTGGTTTCATCCCAACGATGCCACAAAAAGCAGCAGGTTGGCGAATACTTCCACCTGTATCACTTCCAAGTGCTGCGATGGCAAGACCAGCACCAACAGCAGCAGCACTTCCTCCACTACTTCCACCAGGTACACAATCAGAGTTATGAGGGTTTAAAGTCTTTCCATAAAAGCTAGATTCTGTCGTAGAACCCATAGCAAACTCATCCATATTTGTTCTACCAAAAGGAGAGAGACCAGCACTTTTTAGTTTTTGGATAACAGTTGCATTGTAAGGAGCGATATATCCTTGCAAAATATTTGATGCTGAAGTAACAGACCAATCTTTCACTTGAATATTGTCTTTAATGGCGATAGGAACACCCTCACCAACATTTTTAACATCTATATAAGCATTTAACTCAGAGTTAGCTTCTATCTTTGTTTGTAAATCTTTTTTAAAAGTTTCTAGTTCTTCTTTACTTAATGTGAGGGCTTCTTTTAATGTAATCACTAAATTTCCTATCTATAAATTTATCTGTTATTATAGCTAAATATCCAAAAATAAAATAAAATCTTAAATTATGTAGTTTTATTGTATACTGTTTTATTAACGATTTTATGCTGCTATTGCATACTTTCTTATATCTACTTCTACACCATTTTTTACAATTTTTCTTGCTTTGTTTAGTAACTCTTTTGTTGTAGAATCATCAATATATTTTTCTCCACAATTATCACAAATCTGAGCTGGAACTTCTTTAAAAACAATAGTTGAACTAGCTTTTTCTAAAGTTACTGTTGTTATGCCTTGTTTTGTTTCTCCATGCTTACAAATCATACATTTCATTTTTCAATCCTTCTTTTGTAATCGTTACTCCATTTCTCTTTATCTGGGTAGTAAGCAGTAATAATTATAATTTCGTTATCTTCATCATTTTTTGCAAAAACAACATGAAGTGGTTTATCTTCTATCTTTAAAGTTAAAAATGATGGATAGGGTTTATCATCAAGATATTCTTCTATTATAACACCATTTTTAATGGTCTCTTCAACTTCAATTTCAAAAATATCTCTCTCGAACATTCTTTGAATTGCATGTTCTCTATATATAAAAGTCAAAAAAGTACCTCATTATATCAAAATTTTATTCTTCTTTTCACAAGGACAATGCCTAAGGCAATAACAACAAAGATAATAGCAACAGTAATACCTATAAATGAAAAGCTTACAGGCTCTGCAAAATTAGGCATTTACTACACTTTCACATCTTGCACAGATGCACTCTTCTTTAGTTGCTTGGAACTTCCAACATCTTGGACATTTATATGCTGTTGCTTTACTTATAACAAAAGTATCTTCTTCAACTTTAAAACTTCCAAGAATCTCTTCGTCAGGTTTGTCCTCGTAAACGCCACTCACAACAAACCAATCTTCTGCATCAGTAGCATTCATGCTAAGTGCTGTTTTAGACTCTGTATGAAGTACAAGTTCAAGTGTACTTTTTATGATTTTCTCTTTTTTAAGTCCATCAACAACAGAACCAAAACCTTCACGAGCTTTTGTCATGTACTCTGCGTCAAACGAACTCTCAACTTTTTCTAAAGCTTCATAAGTCATATCAAATATAGACTCAGCACCACCAGTTACAACAGCAGGTGCATTTTCTACAATCTCATCAGCTGTGTAAGTGATAACAGGAGCCATAAGAAGTAAAAGAGATTTTGTTATCATCGCCATAGCACTTTGACTTGATCTTCTTCTATCGCTATTTTGAGCGTTACAGTAGAGGTTATCTTTTGTCATGTCAATATACATACCACTCAGCTCATTTGCTATAAAGTTGTTAAGTCTGCTCATACCATTTACAAAGTCATACTCTCCAAAAGATTTGTGTACTTCACCTAAAACATCAGCAGAAACATTTAGTATCCATTTGTCTAGTTCACCCATCTCTGTTTGAGGAGTTAGCCCTTTTAAGTCGTTGATATTTGCAAGCATAATTCTAAAAGTATTTCTTAGTTTACGGTAGTTCTCACTTATCTGTTTTAAGATACCTTGAGAGATTTTTAAGTCACCTTGATAGTCAGATGAAGCAACCCATAAACGAAGTATCTCACTTCCATACTCTTTTAGAACTTTATCAGGAGCGATAACATTACCTTTTGACTTAGACATCTTTTCGCCCTTGTCATCAACTGTAAAGCCATGAGTTAAAACACCTTTGTATGGTGCTTTATGCTCAACTGCAGATGAAAGAAAAAGAGAAGATTGAAACCAACCACGATGTTGATCACTTCCTTCTACATAAAGGTCAGCTTGATATTTTCCTGCGTCATAGTTGCGAGATTTTAAAACAGAGTTCCAAGTTGAACCACTATCAAACCATACATCTAAAATATCTGTAACTTTTTCTACTTCATCAGCTTTGTAACCAGCCCCAGGGTAGAGTAGGGATTCAGTCGGTAGTGAGTACCAAGCATCACTTCCTTGCATCTCAAAAATCATTGCAACGAAGTTTAAAACTTTTTCATCAAGTATAACTTCGCCTGTTGCTTTAACTCTGAAAAATGCGATAGGAACACCCCAGTCTCTTTGACGAGAGATACACCAATCAGGACGATTACCAACCATAGAAGTAAGACGATTGCGACCAGTTTCAGGCACAAAAAGAGTTTTTTCTATCTCATCCAAAGCAATATTTCTAAGAGTTTTATCTTCGCCCTCTGGTTTTTCATCTACAGAGATAAACCACTGGCGAGTTGCACGATAGATAAGAGGAGTGTGACTTCTCCAGCAGTGAGGATATGAGTGCATAAACTTACTTACTGATAAAACTGCATCACCCATAAGCTCTAAAATATCTTCGTTTGATTTAAAGATATGACGACCAAGAAAATCCTCTGGATTTGGGATGAGTTTTTCTCTCACTATTGTTGCATCAAAACAACCAGTTTCATCAACAGGCATAAGAACTTCAAGGTCATATAAAAGACCTACTTTATAATCCTCTTCACCATGACCTGGAGCTGTATGAACACAACCTGTACCATTATCAACTAAAACATGCTCACCTAAAATAAGATGAGAATTTCTACCATTGAGTGGGTTGATTGCGTTTAGGTTTTCTAGCTCTTTAGCTTTAAATGTTTTAGCGATAGTTCCACTTAAAACTTCACTCTCAACAAGTGTGTTTAAAAGAGCTTTTGCAACTATAAAACCATCACTTGTTAAAACATAATCTTCGTCAGGATTGAGGGAGATACCTGTATTTGCAGGGATAGTCCAAGGAGTAGTTGTCCAGATAACAGGAGCAGCTTTTCCTTCTATGCTAAGTTTTTCTTTTGAAGCATCATCTAACTCAAAAGCAACAAACATAGAGTAGTCCTCTTTATCTTCGTACTCAACTTCAGCTTCAGCAAGTGCAGTTCTCTCAGCCCATGACCAAAAAACAGGTTTACTTCGCTCTATGAGAAGACCTTTTTTAGCAACAGAACATAGAGTACGGTAGATATTTGCTTCAAACTTGTAGTCCATAGTAACATAAGGATTTTCCCAATCAGCTAAGATACCTAGTTGTTTGAATTCACCTTTTTGAATATCTACAAACTTCGCAGCATGAGCACGACAAAGTTTTCTAATCTCTGCTGTCTCTAAAAGTTCTTTTTTCTTTTTTCCACCAAGTTTTTTTTCTACTTGTTGTTCAATAGGAAGTCCATGACAATCCCAACCTGGAGTAAAACGAACAGATTTTCCATCAAAGTAGTTGTGTTTGATGATAATGTCTTTTAAAACCTTGTTAAGTGCATGACCGATATGAATGTGCCCATTTGCATAAGGAGGTCCATCATGAAGTGTAAAACTAGGTGCGTCTTTGCGATTAGCTTTCATCTTTTCATAAACTCTCTTCTCATCCCAAGAAGTATATCGTTTAGGTTCGTTGTTGATTAGGTTACCACGCATTGCAAACGCAGTAGTTGGTAAAAGTAGTGTATCTTTGTAGTCCATTAAAAGCCCCAAAATTATATAAAAGTTTTGCATTATATCCCTTTAGTGTTTAAAAGCTAATAAAAGTGCTATAATGATAAAAATATTTTTAAGGTAAAAGATTCATGAAACTCCATATTATCTTTATAGGAAACAAATTTGTATATAACAAAGCTTTAAAAGAGTTTGTTATGAGAAAAATTGAAGAGAAAATTGATTTTATAGATTCAATTGTATATTTTAAAGAGAGCGATAATTCTCTATTTTTATATCTTGAAGAGGAACTGAACTCTGATAATAAAATAATAATAGTTACTACAAAACATAACTTCTCAACTATAGGTAAACTTATATGTACAGCAACGAGTGATAATCAGGTTCTAAAAAGTGGAATACTTATCCCTCAAAATTCAACTCTATTTCAAGATGGAACATATCTTTTAGAGTATAAAAACGCAATGGTAAATGTCATTCAAGTAGATGAAGATGAAAATATGCCAGAAGTTCTGATGTTTGATAATAACTCAAGCGTTACTTTTCATGTATTTGAAGAAGATAAAGATACAACCTATGCTATCTTAAATCCCATAGCCCAAACTTATGATGTTAGTATCAATATTTATCAAGAGGTAGATGGATGGTTAAGAGTAGATGCTTCATGTAATAAGTATGGAAATATTTCAAAATT
>JALTUB010000096.1 GCA_027047745.1 Sulfurimonas sp. | reverse complement strand
TCTGGAGAGAAGAAAGATTTTAATTCTTCATTTTTTGAGATAGAATCATCTTTGTTAAATCCCATGACACTTCTAGCAGTTGCTCCAATATTTGAAGTCATTATTAACACCACATTTTGAAAGTCTGCTTTATATCCATTGTTGTCAGTTAGAGTAGCACTATCCATTATCTGTAGTAAAATATTTACTAAGTCTGGATGTGCTTTTTCGATTTCATCTAAAAGTAAAACAGTATATGGATGTTTTTTTATAGCTTCTGTTAGTAATCCTCCCTGCTCATACCCAACATAACCTGGAGGTGCACCAACGAGTCTGCTAAGTGCATGTTTTTCCATGTATTCACTCATGTCAAATCTTTCAAAGTTGATTCCGAGTGTATCGCTAAGTGCGATACCTAGTTCGGTTTTACCAACACCAGTAGGTCCTGAGAATAAAAATGATGCAATTGGTTTAGTTTCTGGTGTTAGACCAGCTTTAGATATTTTAATAGCTTGTGTAACATTCTCAACTGCTTTGTCTTGCCCTATAACTCTCTGTTTTAAATCAGTTTCAAGATTTGCCAATGAACTTGTTTCATCCTTAGAAATTTTTGTATTTGTCATACCTACGATAGATGATATAGTTCTCTGAATATCATTTGCTCTAACTTTTTTTCTTATAGACTTTTTTAGATGAAATGCAGCTGCCGTTTCATCTATAAGGTCTATAGCTTTGTCAGGTAAAAATCTATCAGTTATATATCTTTTTGACAAAGAAACAGCATCTTTTAAAGCCTTATTGGTATATTTAACATGATGATGTTTCTCATATTTGTTTTGTAAGCCTTTTAATATCAGATAAGTAGTCTTTTTGGATGGCTCTTCTATATCAACTTTTGAAAATCTTCTACTGAGTGCTTTATCTTTTTCAAAACCATTCCTATACTCTGCAAAAGTTGTAGCACCCATACATTTTAATTCACCAGAAGCTAATGCAGGTTTTAGTTGATTTGCTGCATCCATGGATCCACTAGTTGCACCAGCTCCTATAAGTGTGTGTATCTCATCTATAAATAAAATGGCATTTTCTTTAAGTTTAATCTCGTCAATAACAGCTTTAAGCCTTTTTTCAAAGTCACCTCGATACTTCGTTCCTGCGAGTAAAGCACTCATATCCAATGCATAAAGCTCTGCATTTTTTATTATATCTGGAACATTTCCTGATGAGATATTTAGTGCTAATCCTTCTGCAATTGCTGTTTTACCAACGCCTGCTTCGCCGACTAAAATAGGATTGTTTTTCTTTCGTCTGCATAGTATCTGTACAACTCTTTTTATCTCTAAATCTCTTCCAATTACTGGGTCTATTTTTCCCTCTTTTGCTTTTTTAAGTAAGTTGATAGAATATTTTTCTAGGTAAGCACTTTTTTTCTTTTGAGTAGATGATTCTAAGTCTGTATGTGAAATTAATTCTAATATATCTAAACGAGATATTTGATACTGATTTAAAAGTGCATAGGAAAAAGTATTTTCTTCATCATATATAGCAGCTAGTAAGTCACCAACATCTGCACTAGTTTGTTGTGCAGATTGGAGATGTTTTATCATGTTATCAACTAAACGAGACAGGGCTAAACTCTCGTAAGGTTCTTGATTTATTCCTTCAGGAAGAGCTTCTATTTGCGTCTTTATGTAAGTAGATAACTCTTCTTTCATTTTATCTATATCACCACCACAAGTTGCGATAATATGCATACCTTCAGGGGAAGATAGCAACATATAAAATACATGTTCGATCGTTAGATATTCATGACGCATTTTTTTAGCAAACAGGATTGACTTTTGAAATATGTCATTTAAAGATGTACTAATCATAATTACTCCTCTTCCATCGTAGCTTTTAGTGGAAAGTTATTATCTTGAGCTTTTTTGATTACTTGCATAACTTTCGTCTCTGCTATCTCATGCGTATATATTCCACACAATCCTTGACCTTTTTTATGTACTTCTAGCATTATATTTTCAGCCTCTTTATAGGTTTTGTAAAAAAAACTTATCAATACATCTATAACAAATTCCATAGAAGTATAGTCGTCATTGAGTATAAAAACTTTATATTTTTTTGGATATTTTGTTATAACTTCTTCGTCTAGTTCATGATTTGTATTTGTTGGCATGTTTT
>JALTUB010000095.1 GCA_027047745.1 Sulfurimonas sp. | reverse complement strand
AAATATGTTATATATTTTGATGATTTTGGTGCATTTGTAGAAGTTTGTGATGCTAAACTTAAAGTTATCAAAGATATAGATTATCGGGTCTATAGTGGACTTGATAGAGAGATATTGCAATACATAGAACAGGCAAAAGAAGAGGAATTTTTTACTGTAAGTTGGGAGAGTGAAAAACAAAACCTCTATCTTTTTAAACATCCACGACTTTTAGAGCTGTTACGACAAAATGGTAAAATCTTTGTTGCCTCAGGCGATGAGATAAGATTTGAAGATGGTTTATCCTTCTTGAAACTGAATATTTTGGAATCAGAGGATGAATATACAACAGAGTTGAGTGTCAATTTAAACATAGCCTTTAGGTTCTTGACCCCAAGTTATGTACTTCTTTTGGATAAAATTATTCAAGTTCATAGTGTTGGCGAAAATTTTAGTAAACTTATGGACTTTAACACAACTCTAAAAAAAGAGAAGCTTGAAGAGTTTTTGACCATACTCTTTACACATTTTGAAAACATAGAGATAAGTTATAAAGAGTATGAGATAAATTTTAAAGATGAAAAACGGCTTATAAAACCTGCTGTTATCTTTGAAAAAGTAACACAAGATAACGAACTTGTTGTAAGAGTTTCAGCAACAGTTGGTAAGTTAAGCCCTGATTTTTTTAACGATTTTAATATCTCAAAAATAGTGCTTATCAATGAGCTTGAAGCTGAAATCGCAGTTTACGAGTGTGATTTTAGTGATGTTTTTGAAGTTTATGGCACTATATTTAGCAGACTAAATGCTCTTAAAAGAAGTATGAAAGAGACAAATTTTAGTGAAGAAGATGGACTTTTTATCATAGAAGAGAGTTTGAGTCGAGAATTTATCCTCAAAAACTTGCAATCTATCCTCACAAAAGCTGAACTCTTTGGAAGTGAAAAACTTAAATCTTACAAATACAACACTACAAAACCAAGCCTAAATGTTGCTTTTAAAGATAAGATAGATTTTCTTGGTGGGGATGATGTTAGTGTTAGTATTGGCGAAGATAGTTTTTCTGTTTTTGACATGATAAATCTTTACAAAAAGAACTCTTACATTCCTTTGAGCAATGGTGAAAAAGCTATTGTCGATAAAAATTATATCGCAAAATTAGAGAGAATTTTCAAAAAAGATGGTAAAAAGATTAAAATTTCCTTTTTTGATTTGCCTGAAATCGAAGATTTAATCCATGAAAAAGAGCAAAAAGTTTTTAAAGATTCGAGAAAGTTTTATGAGGGGTTTAACACTCTAAAATCATCAAAAACGAGAATGCCAAAACTAAATGAAGTGACGCTTCGTGACTATCAAAAAGATGGTATTCGTTGGTTAAAATATCTTTATGATAACAACTTTGGAGGTTGTTTAGCCGATGATATGGGTCTAGGAAAAACTGTTCAAACTATCTCTTTACTCTCTTACATTTATCCAAAAACAAAAACTCCTTCTCTTGTTGTTATGCCAAAATCTCTTTTAAATAACTGGCAAAATGAGTTGAAAAAATTTAATCCAAATCTCACTTTCCATCTTCATTATGGAACAAATAGGGATGTAAAAGAGTTTAAAAAGAAACAAATCATTTTAACAACTTATGCACTTGTGCGAAACGATATAGAGAAACTTCGAGATATAAAGTTTGATACTATCATCCTTGATGAGTCGCAAAATATCAAAAATATTGATTCAAAAATATCCAGAGCCGTTATGCTTTTAGAGGCAAAACATAAATTTGCACTCAGTGGGACACCTATTGAAAATTCACTTTTTGAACTCTACTCTCTCTTTCGATTTATAAATGGTGGACTTTTTAACAGTGTGAATGATTTTAAAAGAGATTATGCCCTGCCTATCCAATCTGATGCAAATGAGGATGTTGCCAAGATTTTAAAAGCAAAGATATCGCCATTTTTACTTAGACGCTTAAAAGGGGATGTTTTAAAAGACTTACCAGCTAAACAAGAGCAGGTTGTTTATGTAGATATGGACGAAGGACATAAAAAGTTTTATAATGAAAGAAGAGATTATTATAAGCAGTTACTTGATCAACAAATCAGTGCAAATGGTATAGAAAAATCAAAATTTCTCATACTTCAAGCCTTTAATGATTTACGACAAATCGCCTCTGCTCCTGAGCTTAAAAGTGAAGA
>JALTUB010000094.1 GCA_027047745.1 Sulfurimonas sp. | reverse complement strand
TTTCAAATCTGGTACAACTTTTGGAGAATGCAATAGGCAAAAAACCAAAGATTGAGCAACTAGCTAATAAATTATCAGAGTATTTCTCAACAGCTATACTGCTCCTTGCTTTTGTTACATTTATTGTATGGTGGGTATGGCCACATGATTTTGAGACGGCGTTTATAGTTGGAATCTCAGTCATAGTGATAGCTTGTCCATGTGCATTAGCCTTAGCAACACCTGTAGCTTCTTTGGTCGGTCTGAGTTTAGGTGCTAAAAATGGGATACTTTTTAAAGAAGCTGCCCAACTTGAGACAATGGCAAAGGTTGATACTTTAGTTTTAGATAAAACAGGAACAATTACAGAGGGTAAACCAAAGGTTGTAAATGAAATTATTTACGAAAAGTTTGATAAAGAGTTACTTTATTCTCTGTGTAAATCATCTAAACACCCTGTATCAGTTGGAATTGTAGATTACTTAAATGGCGAAGATAAAGATTACTCAACTACTGTTTTTGATGAGTTTAGCCAATTACAAGCTCTTGGTGTATCGGCACAAATAAATGGGATAGAACTGCTTGGTGGCAATTATAAACTTATGAAAGCAAATGGTGTGGAAGTTGAATATAAAAGTGATAAGACACTTTACTTTTTTGCGATAAATAAAAAATTAGTTGCTATTTATGAACTAAGTGATAAGATAAAAGATGGTGCTTTTAAACTTATAAAAGAGTTGAAGTCAAAAAATATAGAAACTATTATGCTGACTGGCGATAATAAAAATGTCGCATTTAGTGTTGCTAAAGAGTTAGAAATTGATAAGTTTTATTATGAACAAACTCCAGAAGATAAGTCTAAATATATAGCAAAGCTTCATGAAGACAAAAGAACTGTTGTGATGGTTGGTGATGGAGTTAATGATGTTTTAGCCTTAGTATTAGCTGATATAGGAATTGTTATGGGAAGTGGTAGTGATATTGCAGTTGATATTGGAGATGTGGTACTGTTAAATGATTCTTTAGTTTCACTTGAGAGTGCATTTAAAATTTCAAGAACGACTTATGGACTTATAAAACAAAATTTGGGAATTTCACTTGTGTATAATGGTGTTACTATACCACTTGCAATGGCAGGATTGATAATTCCTCTGATAGCTGCAATTTCTATGAGTGTTAGTTCACTTTTAGTAGTTGGAAATTCTATGCGTATAAATTGGAAGTGGAAAAGATAAAGGAGATAAAAAATGGATAGTTGGTTAATAGCAATGATGTTGGGTGGATCAATGTTTTTAGGTGGACTTGCTCTTATAGCATTTCTTTGGGCTGTAAAAAGTGGTCAGTTTGATGATGAGGAAAAGTTCTTAAATGCTGTAAAGTTTGATGGTGAAGATGAGTTAAATGATGCTGCAAATCAAGAAGCTAAAAAAGAGAAGTTAAAAAGAGAGTATAGACCAGAATAAAGTTTGTAAAATATGAACTGCCCTAAGGCAATTCAAAAGTAAATAGAGTTTATTTACCTATAGTTTTTGAAAAAGCTTCTAAATCAGCATCGCTATATCTAGCAACTTGACCTTTCATGACACCTTTCATTGGTCCACCAAAAGTTCCAGCTTTGTAACCTTTAAGTGCAGTTGCAATCTCTGCATGAGTTAAATCTTTAACGATTTTAGATTTACCTAAAGCGTGTTTTTCAAAGTTTTGACCATGACAACCTGCACATGCATGTCCATTTACTGCAGCCATTGAAGCTGTTGCTAGTGCTAAAGAAGCTACTGATGCGATAATGATTTTTTTCATTCTATTTCCTTGAAGTAATGTTTCGAGAGTATTATAATGCTTTGAGTCTTAAATACTTATTAACCAATTTAAGGGTATTATTTTATTAAATTAAACTTTTGTAGGTGCTAAAATGAAATATATAAACGACAATTTAAAAAAGAAAACTATCTTAATCACTGGTGGGGCAGGGTTTATTGGCTCAAATCTCGCATTTTATTTTCAAGAAAATCATCCTGATGCTAAAGTTGTTGTTCTTGATAGCTTTAGAAGTGGAGAAACTTTATCAAATGGAAACCTAAAAAGTTTTGGTCATTTTAAAAATCTTTTGGGTTTTAGTGGTGAAATTATCAGTGGGGATATAAATGATAAAGATTTATTGGCTCGTTTAAGAGCAGATTATAAGTTTGATTATATTTTTCATGAAGCAGCTATCTCTGATACGACAGCACTAGAACAAGACTTGATGATAAAAACAAATGTAAATGCTTATAAAGATTTGCTTGATTTGGCAGTTAGTCATGGTGCAAATATGATATACGCATCTTCAGCTGCAACTTATGGAAATGCAGAGTCACCTCAAAGAGTAGGACGCGAAGCTCCAAACAATGTTTATGGCTTTTCAAAGTTAAGTATGGATCACTTAAGTCGTCAATATATGAAAAAAACAGACATTAAAATAGTTGGTCTTAGATACTTTAATGTTTATGGAGCAAGAGAATACTTTAAAAATACAACTGCTTCAATGGTTTTACAATTTGGGCATCAGATTTTAGCAGGAAAAAATCCTAGACTTTTTGAAAATAGTGATAAAATTTTACGAGATTTTATCTACATAGAAGATGTTATTCAAGCAAATATTAAAGCTATGCAACCACGAAATAGTGGTATTTTTAATGTTGGAACAGGAAAACCAAGAAGTTTTCAAGATATAGTAGATATTTTACAAAAAGAACTTGGCACTAAACTTAAATGTGAATATATTCCAAATCCATTTATTGGTTCGTATCAATTCCATACCGAAGCAAATATTGAGACAACTAAAGAGTTGTTGGGTTATAAACCTGTATATGAAATGGAAGATGGGATAAAAGAGTATGTTTCTGAGATAAAACGAATTTATGAAGAAGAAGTTAAATAGATGAATGTATTAAGGGAAGCTAAACCTAATATATTAGTAGTTGGTGATTTGATGATAGACCACTATCTTTGGGGTAGTTGTGAGAGAATTTCTCCAGAAGCACCAGTCCAAGTTGTTGATATTGCAAAAGAGACAACAGTGCTTGGTGGTGCTGGAAATGTTATAAATAACCTTAAAAGTCTTGGTGCAAATGTAAATGTTTGTAGTGTTATAGGTGATGATGCAAACGGTGTAGAACTTATAGAGATGTTGCAAAACATAGATGTTAATAGTGATAATATCATCACTCAAAATGGAAGAAAAACATCTAAAAAAAGTCGTGTTATTGCTGTAAGTCAGCAGGTATTGAGATATGATAAAGAGAGTAAGGATGATATAAGTTCTTCATCTGTTGAAAATATTTTAGCTTCACTAAAGAGTTCAATCTCGAGTTATGACATGATTATATTGTCTGATTATGGGAAAGGAGTTCTTGGAGGTGAATTATCTCAAGGAATTATAAAACTAGCGAACAAAAGTTCTGTTAAAGTTTTAGTTGATCCAAAGGGAAGTGACTTTTCAAAATACAAGGGTGCGTATCTTTTAACACCAAATAAAAAAGAGGCTATTTTAGCAACTGGCATAGATATAAAAGATGATAAATCTCTGAAAGAGGCTCTTTTAAAGTTAAAAGATGAGTGTGACTTGGGTGTATCTTTGATAACTCTTTCAGAAGATGGTATAGCTACTTTGGATAAAGAGGTAGAAATATTTCCAACAGTTGCACAAGAGGTTTTTGATGTAACTGGTGCTGGGGATACTGTTATAGCTTCTATTGGCTTTGCACTTAGTGCGGGTCTAAATATTCAAGAAACAGCAGCCTTTTCAAATCTTGCAGCAGGAGTAGTTGTTGGCAAGATAGGGAGTGCAACTGTAACTATAGATGAGATAGAAGAGTATGAAGCAAGGCTACATAAAAGCACTTCTGATGCACATATTAAAACTTTTAGTGAGATTGATGCTGTTGTAAAACGATATAAAAAGCAGGATAAAAAAGTTGTTTTTACAAATGGCTGTTTTGATATACTTCATGTTGGTCATGTAAAATATCTTCAAGTTGCAAAGAGTTTTGGAGATGTTTTGATAGTTGGACTTAACTCTGATGCCTCTGTTTCAAGACTTAAAGGTCCAACAAGACCTGTAAATGTTGCAGAAGATAGGGCTTATCTACTTGCTGCACTTGAAGCAGTTGATTTTGTTGTTCCTTTTGAGGAAGATACCCCTTATGAACTTATAAAAATGATAGAACCAGATATACTTGTAAAGGGTGGAGACTATAAAGGTAAGGCAGTTGTCGGTACAGAATTTTCAGGAAAATTAAAACTTGTTGATTTTGTTGATGGTAAAAGTACAACAAAAACCATAGAGAAGATACAGGGAAGTAGCTGTTAAATTTCTAAGCTTTTTACAGCTTTTATAACTTCCAACGCTGTGATTCCTTTCATGCAGTCATGATGACCCAAGGGACATTCTCTCTTCATACATGGAGAACAATCCATCTCATGTCTAACGATTATACTTTTTTCGTTTTTCCATTGAGAGGTCTCTTTGTGTTTTGTTGAACCGAAAATAGCTACAGTCGGAACTTGATAAGCAGCTGCTATATGCATAGGTCCACTATCATTAGTTACAAATAACGAACATCCTGCAATATTTGCACAAAGTTCTTTTATATCTGTTTTCCCTGCTAGATTAGTGTAGTTATGCACATTTTTACTTTTTAAATGTGTCTCTATCTCGTTTGCCATCTCAACTTCGTTAGGACCTCCAAATATTATGATGTCGTACTTATCATGAAACGCGGCAGCAACCTCTGCAAATTTATCAGGATACCATCTTTTAGCACTACCGTAAGTTGCACCTGCATTTATGCCTAAGGTTGGTTTTTGGTGTTTTATCGGTTTTATATATAGTTTTAAAGCTGGAATATCGTTTTTAAAATCACTATTGTCGCTCATAGCTAACTCTGCATATTGTTTAACAAGATGTTGATTAGTAGAGATATTTGGCGTGTGAGATAGTAAAAACATAGAGTGCCAAGATTGTCTTGCTATACATATAACTGTATTTGTAAATCTCAAAAGAAGTGATGAATGAACTTGATTTCTAAAAGTGATAGCAAGATTAAAACTACCTAACTTTTTTGCTAGTTTATATGTGGCTATTAGTCTGTTAGAAGATTTTTTTGTCTCATCAACAACTGCTTTTTCACATCTAGGATGATGTTTTAGTGCTTCAATGGATACGAACGAACCAACAAAAGTAAATCTTGCATTAGGATATTCATTTGCAAGTAATTCAATCGCTGGTGTTGTCATGATAGCATCACCCAACCAATTTGGTAAAATTATAAGTATATTCGTATTCATATTCTCTCACTTGCGTTTACTTTTTTGCCTATCTCTTTTTGTACAAAAATATAAATTGGTGATGAACCAATATTTAAAATATCATCTTTTATTATATCTCCATTTTTAGAATAAACATCAAAAAAATCTTCATTTTTAAGTGTTGTTTCTTTGAGTGACCAATGTATCTGCAGTAGTTTTTCATCTACCCAACACTGTAGTATATAATAGTCTCGTTTAATATCAAGACGCAAAAACTGTGCATTTTTTAAGTTTTTTAGCATAAATTTATAAGTATAAAATGCTTCTCGTTTAACAATTGTGTCTCTGTTGTCAATAAGCCCATACCCTGGTGCTATAAGTTGATGCCATGAAATAGTGTTTACCTGTTGAGAAGCAAAGGCTAAGAGATGATAACGCAACATAAAATCAGCATATAATTCTGGGCTTACACACTCATGCTCACTTGTAGGAGCATAAGGTGCAGTACCTGATAGTGGCCAATTTGTTTCTGTTATGTAGAGTTTGTTATCTGTTTTTGGACTAAGCCAAACTATAGTGCTTAGCCATGCAATTTTATCTGAGAGAGTGAAACCTATCTGTGTATTTTCAGGAGCTCCTCGTCTATCTACATAAAGCAAAGAGGAAACGCCGTTGTAGTGATACTTAAAAAAGTTAAAAAGTGTATGAACTGTAAAATGATACTCAAAGTCTATAACTCCACTTCCGATAAGGTTTATCTCATGAAACTCATTTGTCTTTAAGTCATAAGCTACTTTATAAAACTTAGAATATTCATCTACTGAGAAAAATCCCCATTTGCTTCTGTTGATAGTTGAGCCTATCTCATATATATCTACGAGTCCATCTAGCTTTTTGAAAATGGAACGAAGATTAGTTTTTAGAAGTTCCAAGTCATCAATATTTTCTCTATCTTGTAAGATTTTCAAGATAATTTTTTTATCTTTAAGCAACTTGATAAAGTCATGCAACTCATCAAGTTTATCCAGTTCCCAAAGCTTTAAACGCAATAGCACTCTTTCACTTTCCAGTTCATCAAGTAACTCTAAAGTTTTTTCACTCTCTCTTTGAAAGTCTATGCCTAAACAAAAAAAATCAGCAGAGTCAATCTCTTTTCTTTTTACAAAAGGCATGAGAATAATAGAGATAGGTAACATAAAGATTGATATTAAAATAGTTTTTATAAAAGAGTTAAATTCTCGTTTACGCATCTTTTTTTTATAAACTCTATTTTGTAGTAGTGCTGGTTGGTCGGAATAATCATCCCATTTAAAAGGTTCTCTCATAAGGCGAATTATATCCTTTTTAAGGTAAACTTTTCTCATGAATATATTAGTAGTTCGCACAGATAAACTTGGTGATTTTATAACGGCACTTCCTGCCATTTATGTATTGAAAAAATATGACATTAACAATAGGATTGTAGTTTGTGTAGCACCACTTAACAAAGTATTGGCAGAGTCTTGTGACTTTATTGATGAGGTTATTGTAGATATGGAAAGTGAATCGGTCTTTTCACTCTCAAAAAAGATAAAAAAGGCAAAGATTGACGCTTCTATCACACTTTTTTCAAACACAAGAGTTGCTTTTTCACAATTATTAGCTGGGATTCCTAAACGAATAGCTCCTGCTACAAAGATAGCACAAATCTTTTATACAGATAGAATTAAGCAAAGACGCAGTGAAGTAAAAATGGCAGAGTTTGAGTATAACTTGGCTTTAACAAAAGAGCTTTTTCATGATATAAACTTAGAATATAAAAAACCTCTATTGACATTTGAAGATAGTGATAAGATTTATGATATTTTTTGCATTAACAATGATATTAACCGAGATGTAGTCTGTTTTCATGTTGGTTTTGGTGGTTCAAGTGATGCTAACTGGAACTTAGATGAGTATGAAATTTTGATACGAAATGTACTTATAGCGAAAAAATATCAGGTTGTTTTAACCTTTGGACCTGATGAAAAAGATTTGTATGAAACTATGCAAGAGAGATT
>JALTUB010000093.1 GCA_027047745.1 Sulfurimonas sp. | reverse complement strand
ACCAACACCCACAAGGTTCAGCTCTTCACCTGTGACTACCTCTTGCACAAGGACAGGAAAACCCCACTCATTTGAAATTTTGTAAAAATTATCTATGGCACTCTCAAGGTTGTAAGACATATATGCTTTATAGTAATTTCCCTTTACCATAAGAGGAAAGTTAGATGTTTTTGTACACTCTACAAGTTCAGCAACACTACTCACTTCATAAGTTTTTGGGTAGGTAATGTTAAGTTCTTGAGAAAGCGTATCAAGTTTATTTTTGTTGCGTAGTTCAAAGTTCTCTAAAGAGGGTAAACAGAGTTTTATGCCCATCTCCTCTATCTCATCTTGATACTTTATATAGAGTGGAAGTTCTGCATCCAAACAAGGTATCACAGCATCTAAACCCTCTTGCTCTTGAATATACTCTAAACGATTTTTGAGTTCAGCAAAGCCCAAAGAGGGATAAGGCATAAGATAGGTTTTACCTGCCATTTGCATATAATTTCCAGGTTCATTCGCATCATAAGAGAAACCTACAATCTCATTTTTTGCTTGAATCCCTTTTATAACAGGAATCCCTGGTGCAGGGTTGTCTGTGTTGTTCAACCCACTCACAGCTACTTTCATGAGAGAAGTCCGTAAATTTTTAATTTCGATATAAAATCGCTCACATCAATAAAAATTTCACTTATAGGAACTTCATATTTTGTAGCTAACTCTTCAATAATTTCATCTTTCGTTTTGTGTTGTTTTAGGAAAACAACTATTTCATTACCAAGATTGTTAAGTTGGTAACTATTTCCCATCATTGGGTAAAACAAAATATTGTTCTCATCTAACACTAATTGGTCTATTGTATTCATCACATGCCCTTTATATTTTAATTATGTGAAAGTTTATACTCTTAGTGTTAGTGATTTGTTAATGCGATATTATCAGTCCAATATATCATGAAGTTTTGTTCCATCTGACATATCTTGATGGACTTTTTCCCAGTCGTCATTTTTTATGGACTTTTTAAGATGCGATAATTCTGTCTCGAAAAGTTCTATGGCTTCTAAAATGTTCTCTTTATTTTGTCTAAAAACATCTTCCCACATATCAGGAGAGCTTTTTGCTAAACGGCTCATGGAACGAAATCCACCAGCAGCAAGAGCTAATATATTTTTCTTTTTTTCTTGTTTCATAACTGTGTTAGCTATGGAGTAAGAGATGGCATGAGGCATGTGAGATATAAATGCAGCATGTCTGTCATGCTCTTTTGCTTTCATGAAATGCTTTTTCATGTTTAAAGACTTAAATATCTTTTTAGCAACACTTGTCTGCAACTCTCCACTATCTTCCAAGTCACATAAAACTACAACTTTCTCAGCATATAGATTTTCTATCGCAGCTGATGGACCGAAGTTTTCTGTTCCTGTCATAGGGTGAGCAGCTACAAAATTTTTTCTAATCTCTTTTGGTACAGAAGCAACTATCTTCTCTTTTGTACTTCCGAGGTCTATGATGGTAGTATCTTTACAAACATCTTTAAGCTCTTTAAGTGAAGCTATCACTCCATTTACAGGAATTGCCAAGAAAATAATATCACACTTTTTCACCTCTTCAAATGAGGCTATTTTCTCAACTAAACCGAGTCTGATAGCCTCTTCTTGATGCTCTTTGTTGTGGTCATATCCAACTATACTTTTGATATATTTTTCTTTTTTCAAAGAGAGAGCAAGAGAGCCACCCATAAGACCTAAACCGATAATTGCTATATTCATGTGTACTACTTATATTTAATTGGCAAATTATACTATATAATTCCATAGAAGTAATAAAGGAAATAGATATGTTAGATGGTAAACAAAGAAAAAATATTAAACATGGACAAAGTGTAGCAATTGTGTTAAAGCAAGATCAAGATACTGGGTACTTGACTGATGGTATTGTTAGAGATATTTTAACAAAGTCTGCAAATCATCCACACGGTATAAAAGTTCGTTTAATGAGTGGCGAAGTAGGGCGTGTAAAAGAAATCTATTGAAAGTTGTGTTACAATAATGCTTTTATGTCAAAAATCAAGATAAGTTCAACTGCAAGTTTTGATTATGAAATGTCCATAGGTATGGTGACATTTTCTGAAAAATATTCAACAGCTGAATCTTTAAAAAGTTGATAAAATTTAAAAATAAAAAAGGTTAAAAATT
>JALTUB010000092.1 GCA_027047745.1 Sulfurimonas sp. | reverse complement strand
AATATTAATAAAGACGACACTATAAAACTCATAAATATACTTCTTGAATACCAAAATCCCATTCAGCTTGCAACAAAAGAATTTATTAATGGTAATGATTTTGAAAAAATCAATTTAAAAAATCTTGCATATTACAATCACTTGTCAATCTTTGTTAGTTCATCAACAGTTACACAATTTCAAAGATATGAAAAAGGAACTATAGATCCAAAAATACGATTTGATAGCTTTAAGCTAAAATCAAAATACAATGTACCAATGTATCTATATATAAAACCTGTTTTGGAATACATTACTATTAAGGATATAGATTTATATATTCGGGTTATAAGACAGTATAATATTAATGCAATTGTAGGAGAATTATTTACTACGAAAAAAGGACTTCTTGCCCCAATTGCAGAAGGCAAACTTTATTATGATAATAAAAATAACGATTATAGCTATATAGTCAATAAGTTTTCATTATATTGTGATGTATATAAACATAGTATTGAACCAATAATACGAGGGATAATAAATGAATAAAATAGCTATAGTAATGTTTATGTTATTAATTTTCTTATTAAGTTTATTCGTAGAAGTAAATAAGATTGTAATAGCAATACTAGGATTCTCTACAATAATTTTTATATTGGAAGCAGTTGGCTTTTTGCCCTTATGGCTTACAAAAATTATCAATAAAAATAGACTTGGAATAACTATAGAGGTTTTAAATGAACTAGGCTTTGATGTAAAAGAAAAAAGAAAAGTTATTAATAAATGTCAAACACAAGCTTCATCTGAACGAATAAAAGAAAAATTAAAAAAAATAACTATTATGAAGGAAGTAGAAATAGGTAAAAGCACAAATGGCAATATGTTTCCAGAATATATTGACTTAATGGGTGCTACAACATTCAAAAGAAACGCAACAGATTTTGCTAGAGAATTAAATACATATAAAAGAACTCTTGAAAAGAAGTTAGAATTTGATTTTGTTGTAACATCTAAACTTGGAAGTCCTATATTAGGGTATGAGTTTGCCAATATTTTAGAAGTACCATTCGTTCTTCACTCAGAAGAAGAAAAATTTCGACTTAAAAAAGGTGATGATTCATCTTCTAAATTTGATTTTGGTTGCCTAGAGAGTAAAAAATTAAAAAAGGCCTTAATTGTTGATGATAGTACTACTGGAGGTAGAAAGGTCATTAATATTATTAAAGATTTAAAAAAATATGGATTTGAAGTAACAGATTGCCTTGTAGTTTTTGCACCTCAAGGTAAACAAGCATATGAAAGACTAGCTAAAGAGAGTGTAAAACTACATTCTATTATACAAACACCAATTAAAAACTAAAGGAACATTTATGCGTGGAAAGATAATCGTATTTGAGGGAATCGACGGAAGTGGTAAAGGTACACAATCAAAAAAACTGTATAAACATTTAAAAGAATTAAACTATAAGGTAATATTACTAGAATTTCCTTTTTACAGTGAAACTTTTTTTGGAAAAGAAGTAGGCAATTATTTAAATGGTGCTTTTGGTGGACTAAATG
This sequence comes from Sulfurimonas sp., assembly GCA_027047745.1. Classification (GTDB taxonomy): domain Bacteria; phylum Campylobacterota; class Campylobacteria; order Campylobacterales; family Sulfurimonadaceae; genus Sulfurimonas. The sequence goes on along the minus strand of JALTUB010000092.1, from coordinate 5,785 downwards.
ATGTACATCCAAAATTATCCGCGATGTTATATGCAGGGGATAGGTTTGAGAAAAAAGAAACAATAGTTAGCAAACTAAAAGATGGGTATACAATAATTTGTGATAGATACACGCCGTCAAATATAGCTCATCAAACTGCAAAATATAAAAATGAAAATAAGCAAAAAGAGCTAAAAAAATGGATTAAAAAATTAGAGTATGATGTTTACGGTCTTCCTAAGCCGAATATAATATTTTTTATGAATATGAATCCTAATATATCTGACACTCTAGTTTTAAAAAAAGATACTAGAAATTATACCGATAAGAAAAAAGATTTACATGAAAGTAATAATTCCTATTTATTAGATGTGTATAACATGTTTAAAATTATGTCAAAAAACAAACTATGGATTAATGTTAAGTGTCAAGATAAAGATAACAATTTAAAAAGTGTAGAAAATATTCAAGCAAAAATATTAGAAAAACTAAAGCAAAAGCATTTAATATAAATTGCTTAACTTCAGCTATATAAATCAAAAAGATAAAGCTTTAGTAGAACTATTTATCTCATCAACTTCTACAAAAAAATATATACTAGGCATAAACAAACTTACAAAATCTGTTTTAAAATTTATAGAAGTTGATGGGATAATTGATGACTTCAGTAGAGTACAACGCTCACGAAAAAAAGAAATTTATAAGATAGAAGAGATACCAAAAGATGCTCTGATACTTTGGACATCAACTGGTAGTCCCCTTGAAGTTAGAGATAGACTAAATGAGATGGGTTTTAAAAACATCAGCTATCTTGCCTTTTTCAAATACTCTGAGTTTGATTTAGTAGAACCTCCCTTTATCACTGATTTTGCTCATGACTATAAAAATAATCATGAACAATATCAAAAAACTTATGATTTGCTTTGTGATGAAAAATCAAAAAAAGTTTTCCAAAAAGTGATTAATTTTAAGATTACATTTGATTATAAATTTATGGAAGGATTTACTAACAACCACAAAGGACAATACTTCGATAAAGAACTTATTCCTCAGATAAAAAATATTAGTTTTGTAGATGGTGGTGGATATGTTGGAGATACTGCAACCGAAGTTATAAAAAACTATCCTGATTTTAAGAAGATATGGCTGATAGAACCCATAGCCCAGAACATACGAATAGCAAAAAGAGAACTTGGTCATTTTAAAAATATAGAGTTTTTAACTTGTGGAGTTTCGGACAAGAAAGAGACTCTACACTTCAACGAAGATAAATCATTTTCTAGTATCTATGGCAAGGGAATTAACGCAGTGGAAGTGGATACTATAGATAACATCGTAAAAGAAAAGATAGACTTTATAAAGCTAGATATAGAAGGTGCAGAGCAAAATGCTATAGATGGAGCAAAAGAGAGTATCAAAAAATATAAACCCATCTTGGCTATCTGCATTTATCATAAAGCAGAAGATTGGTACAAAATACCACAAAAAGTTTTAGCCATCGAGAGTGATTATGATATTTATCTAAGACACTATATGGAAGGTATTTTTGAGACTGTTATGTATTTTATTCCAAAAAATATACACTAAGAAGCAAATCCACTTGCAAAATTATCTTTTGCTACAACTATCTGTTTTTGTTTCTCTTTGCGTTTAGTGTCTTTTTCTACAAAGATTTTTTTACGGGTTTTTGGATCCATCTCTGTGTAGTACATGACAGCAGAGTAAGTTCCTGGTGTTGGAGTGAAAACTTGAGCTTGTTCAGGGTTCATCTGTAGCTCATCAGTTGTAAATCGTTTAAGTTCATGCATATCTTTTTCTTCACAACCTGGATGAGCAGCTATAAGATAGTAAGTAAGAAACTGTTTTTTGCCCTCTTCTGCGTTTAGCTTATCATATAACTTTTTAAAGTCAATAAGCGTCTGTTTTCCAGGTTTACCCATAAGTTCAAGCACATGTTGTTGCGTATGTTCAGGTGCTACTTTCATCTGTCCTGAGATATGATGTTTGACCATCTCTTTTAAGTAAGAGTAACCATGCTTTTTATCTGCTGTTATCAAATCATATCTAACACCAGAAGCGACAAAGGCTTTTCTAACACCCTCCACTTCTCTCACTTGTCGTAAAAGATTGATATTTCGTGAATGATCAACTTTCATCGTGCTACAAAGATGATTTGCATCAACACATCTTTGATGGTCACAAGTTCCTAGTTTCAACTTCTTTTTACACTCATATCCATACATATTTGCAGTAGGTCCACCAACATCAGAGATGATGCCTTTGTAATCTTTATACTTGTTAAAATCTTTCGCTTCTTTTAAGATGTTATCTTCTGAACGAGTTCTTATAGTTCGTCCTTGATGCACACCTATAGCACAGAAGTTACACTCTCCCCAACATCCATGATGCGTCATGATAGAAAATTTAATAGTCTCCAGACATTTTACTTTACCCTGCTTTGCGTAGTAAGGATGAAGTTCTCTTGTAAATGGTAGATTTGAGTTCGCATCCATCTCATCTTCATTTAGATGATCACAAGGAGGATTTTGAATCAAAAAACGCGTATCAACTCTCTGACATAAACCTTTTGCTGCTATTGGGTCGTTGTTATCATAAAAGAGGTCAAAAAGGTCTATATACTTCTCTTTTTCATCTAAACACTCTTTGTGTGATGGGAGTTGATGATACTCATAGACTGGCTCTTTTGAGATATAACAAACACCTCTTATATCTTTGAAATCCTGTTTTGTATCTATAGCTTTTGTAAGTTCTTCAAGTGCGATTTCACCCATTCCATAGATAAGAATGTCTGCCTTAGAATCAAATAATATAGGCTTTCGTAATTTATTTGACCAATAATCATAATGAGTAACTCGTCTTAAACTTGCCTCTATACCACCGAGGACAATAGGAACGGTATCTTTAAAATGACGACGAATAAGGTTGCAGTAAACACTCAAAGCCCTATCTGGTCGCTTGGTATTTTTTCCACCTGGAGTATAATCATCAGAGTTTCTAAACTTTTTAGTAGCTGTATAGTTTGAGACCATACTATCAACACTTCCACCACTTACACCCCAATAGAGTCTCGGTTCTCCCAAACGAGAAATATCATCAGCAGAGTTTATATCAGGTTGACCTATCATCCCTACTCTATAACCCATTCTCTCAAGCATTCGTCCAACCATCGCAACACCGATAAATGGAGAGTCTATATAAGCATCACCACTAACTAAGATAACATCACAATAGTCCCAGCCTCTCTCGTCCATGTCAGCACGAGTTGTAGGAAGAAAATCTTTATTTGTAAATGTAACAGTATCTTTTTTTTGATTGGACTGTCTGTTTTTATTTCTTCTACTCAAGTGAAACCTTTATAATAATAGTAGAATAATAATACAATATTGTCAAGTTTCACCACATTGTACCTGTTTCCCAAAAGCAATATCTTGAAACACATCTGGTAAAATCTTAAATATTTCAGGCTTCGTTTGAAACCAACTTTGAACTGCTTCAAATGGAGTTCTAACTTTTAACTATTTTCTTAAAGAGCCGTGTCTTCTATTGAAGTTGTAGAATATCAAAAACTTATTTAGCTCTTTCTTAACATTATCAATATTGTCATACACCTATGTTTTCTATCCCATACTTCTCAAAAATTTCATTTTTATATTGAGCTAATAGATTTAAAATATAATCACGATTCATGGAAACTCCTTATCTATATACTATTATCAGATTATATCCAAAAATAATAAAGTTGTTGATAAAATATTATTAATCAGATAGACGGATACTAATAATAAACATAGACTAAAAACTATAGGAAAAAAGGTACATTGTCAGCTCTTAGAGAACGGCTTTAATGTTAATTTGAGTACAGTTGAGTCTTATCGTAAATTTCCAAATTTTATAAATATCCTTTGTTAAAAATTCAAAATATAACAAAAAAGCTACTGCCCTCTCCTAGTTTTGATTTTACTTTTATATCTAAGTCATACTCTTGCAGTATTTTTTTAACTATGCTTAAACCGATTCCAAAGCCACCTGCATACTCTGTTTCACGATTAAATCTATCATATATACTTTCTAATTTGTCGGCTTTTATACCTATGCCAAAATCTTGAACTTCAAATATACCATTAGATAGTGAAACAACAATTTTAGAATTTGGATGAGAGTATTTTATTGCGTTATTTATTAGATTTCCAAAAAGCATTGTTAGTTTTGCTTCATCTATTGCATAAAAAAGCTCTTCATGAGTGGACTCTATAACTATCCCTTTACTATGAGCCAACTCTTTATAATATGCAACAGACTTTTCAACTACTTTAGATATTTCTAAGATTTCAGGTTCTTCTTGTTTTGAATCAAAAGAGAGGTAAGAGAGTGCATTATAAATATCAAAAAGTTGTTTTGTACTAATGGAAATATTTTTAAGAAATTTATTGTTTTGACACTCCTTTTGTTTCATAGCAAAAGAGACTGACATCGAGAGTGCTGTTATGGGAGTATTTAGTTCATGTGCTGTATCATGAACAAAGTCTTCTACCTGTTTAACCCTTTGTCTTAGTGGCTTTATAAATATCTTAGAGAGTATCCAAGCCAAGATTATAACGATAAATATTGAGACTACAACAGTGAAGATAACTTCTTGTTTTAGTTTTTCAAGTTTTGAACTTAAGCTATCAGAGTGTATCACAACATATTTGATATTTAAGTGTCCTTGTGGTGAATCAGAGCTAAGTATATTATGTCCATTATTTGTTATATACTCACTTTTAGTTGCTATGTAATTATCCATCAATTTTCCATAAACAACTCTGTCTTTAGTTGAAACTAAGGCTACTGTTACATCCTTGTCATAAGTTGGCATAACAAGCTTTTTTTTCATCATGTGAGCATTGATGATTTTTTGAGAAATCGCATCATTAATGTGTTGCAAACGGTAGTATTCATTTTGTTCAAGTGAACTGTATCGTGCTTCATAATACCAGTAAGCAGAGAGAAATATAAAAAGTGTTGAAGAGATAATATATAGAGATAAAAAGGAGTAAAAAGAGTTTTTTTCCAAACTATTCAAACTTATATCCTTCTCCACGAATATTTACAATATGCTCTTTACCTATGATATGACGAAGTTTTTTTATATAGGTACGGATAGCATCTTGTGATGGCATCTCATCATACTCCCATAGATTTTGTAAGAGTTCATCACTAGAGATAACACGATGTTTGTTTTTTATAATATACCCAAGAATTGCACTCTCTTTTAAAGAGATAGCAATAGTTTCATCACTTTTAAAGAGTTGATGGGTAAGTGGTGAAAAACGAATATCATCTATCATAATATCTTCATCGATACTATATATAGTTTTAATATTTTCTATACGCAACTGCAACTCTTCAATCTCAAAAGGCTTTCGTAAAAAGTCGTTAGCTCCAAGGGAAAAAGCCTCTTTTAAATACTTAAGTTCTTGATAAGCTGTGATAAATATAGCAGGGGTCGCATCATTAAACTCTCTTAAGCTTTTAAGCAATTCTATTCCTGAAATACCAGGAACATTAATATCAAATATATATAAATCAAATCGTTCATCTTCTGCCAAGCTAAGAGCATCACTAGAGTTATAGCAGTGTTTAACATCGTAAAAGCCACTTAAAAAGTCAGTAACTAGATTTCCTATGACGGAGTCATCTTCTAAAAAAAGTATTTTCATTTTATTCTTTTATTTTTTAAGATGAATTATATCATTTTTCACAAACACTTCACACTTATAAAGTTATAATTCTCCTATAAATCATA
>JALTUB010000091.1 GCA_027047745.1 Sulfurimonas sp. | reverse complement strand
AACTTGAAGCGATAGAGCAACTTAACAAATATGAAAATGATTCACTAGTAACTCAGTACACAAACCAAGGCATAGGGCTAAAAAAAGTTGTCCTAATCTTTCATGGGTGGGAGATGCTTTTTTGTGAAGAAGTCTAATGAACTAATTGCTTAGGTTCATTTTACCAATCATCTAAAACAAAGCCTTTTGGCTCATCTTTTATCTCTTTTACCTCAATATCTTCGTTGATTTGAGGTTCTTCAACAACTTCAACTTTTGGCTTATTTATCTGCTCTTCAAACTGTAACTCTAAACCCTTGCTTGTCATGACAAAACCATTTACGCTTAGTTTTCCTTCGTGGATTTGCTTGTGATGTTCCTTGCAAAGAGGGATAAGGTTATGTTTGTTATCTTTATGAAAGTGACCGATAAATCCAGCTTCATCTGCTAAACTTCTTTGAGATATGTGGTGAACATCCTCAGCTACTGCTCCACAGATTACACATTTTGTGACATAGAGTTCTTTGTTGTATTTTGATTTTTTCTTTTTCACCAAGAGTTCTAGTTCATCAAAATCATTGGAGAGTCTTTTTCTGATGGCGTTTGCTACATCCAAAAACTCATCATCCATGTGTAGTGATTTTGCAAACTCTAAACCATAGATACTACTTCCACTTCCCTCTTGCAAGATTCTGTTAAAAAGTAACTTATCCTCTTTTTCATCATACTCAACACTTAGGTGCAAATCCACAACATTGTTTAAAGTAGTTATCTCTTGCATTGTTGAGAGTTGGTGCAAGTGTGTTGCGAACAAAAACAGGCATCTAGTATCTGCTAGTTTTTTGATGGCACTTGCGACTATTGCTACACCTGAGAGTGTCTCTGTTCCATGACTTATCTCATCTCCTAAAACCAAAGAGCGAACAGTTGAACGGTTAAATATATTTTTCAACTCCAACATCTCAACTGCGAAAGTAGAGAGTCCTTTTGCTAAGTTATCTTTTGAAACTATGCGAGTAAATAGTGAGTCAAAGATACTAAACTTCATAACAGAAGCACTTACAAAAAAGCCACTCTGTGCCATAAGTGTAGCTATGCCTATACTCTTCATCAAAGAGCTTTTACCACTTGAGTTGATACCATAAAGCAAGACACCATTTATATCATGACCATCATGAACACTTACATTTAACATAACAGTTTTAGGGTGTGGCAAGTCCATATATTCACGATTTCCCATGACAATATCATTTGGAACATAAAGTCCACCTCTCTCTTGAATCTCTATAAGAGGATGACGCAGTTGCATGATCTGCATAAAATTTTCATCACGCTTTGCCTCTACTATCATGGGACGAGAGTGATTGTAAAGCTGTGCTACCTTTGAAGAGCTTACCCCAACATCTAGGTCGGAAACATAGGCTATAACTCTATCAAAAAGAAGTGCATATCGTCTTTGAAAAATGGCTTGGAGTTGGATATATCTATCTTTTACTAACACAACTATTTTACGACGATTTTTCATAATCCTATCGGACAAATCATCAGTAAAAGCAGAGCTTATCTTAACACTGTTTGTAAGTTTTTTTACACTATATTTCCCAAAGGTTTCATCTTGTTTAAAAGCACTCTCTATCATAGAAAAACGGTTTTTACTAAGAGAGATATAATACCCCTCTTTTTCTAAAAGTCCAAGTGTTACAAGCCTGTTAGAGCTTCCTGCTTTTGCCTCTTCTAAAAGTATCTCTATCTTTTTTATGATGTCTTCAAAGGCTATCATCATGACACTATTCTCTTGTACAAGCGTATCTATACTCTCATCAACACCACTCATCAAAAAGTTTTCATCTACAGTTGCATTTGTAAATCTTCGTGATATATCCAAGTCTACGCTCTTATTAATATCTCGCAAAAACTCTTCTACTTCACTCTCATGAAAAGGAGTTTTTTGTATCTTGTACTTTTTGATATAGCCCATCAACTCTTTTACACTTCCCATAGAATCATATACATGATTCATCTCAAAAGGGTGTAGTCGTCCAAGGTTTAACCTACGAGAAAGACGCTCTAAGTCATAAACTCCACGCATCATCTCATCAAGATAACGAGTATGAGAAGAGACTCTCTCTATGAGGTTATATCGTCTCTCTAACTCGTCTTTTTCGATGATTGGGTTAAGAAGTCTCTCTTTAAGTAGTCGTCTTCCAATGGCAGTAGAGCTTCT
>JALTUB010000090.1 GCA_027047745.1 Sulfurimonas sp. | reverse complement strand
GCTCTTGTGAAAATTCAAGTCTTCTTAACCATTTTACACATAAGTTACCTTCCCAACCTGGAAGTAATAATCTTACAGGATACCCTTGTTCAGGACGAAGTGCTTCACCATTTTGACCATAAACTATTATGGCATCATCTAAAACTTTATCAATAGGAACTGTTCTTCCCATCTTAGAGTTATCAGAACCCTCAGCTAACATCCATTGTGCCTCTGGCTTAAGACCTAAATCTTCTATAATAGTCTTAAGATAAACACCTGTCCACACAGCACAAGACATAAAACCTTTTGCAAACTGTAAAGAGTTAAACTGTGGCCCTCTCCACTCTTGTCCACCATTTGCTGGACACTCAATAAAGTGAGTACGAGTTACACTTGGATAACGCTTTAGTTGCTCTAGTGTAAGCACAATAGGCTTTTCAACAAGACCATGAATCATCAAACGATATTCATTTGGATCAACTTGAGCGACACCACCGTGTGAACGAGAAAAGAAAAGACCATTTGGAGTGATAATTCCTTTAGACTCTTGAATAGGAGTAACAGCAATAGATGCTCTAAAGTTTCCTGAAGAGAGTAAACTTGTAGCTCTTCTTACAACATTATGTTCATATTTTGAAGGCATACCGTATGGAAGCTTATCAACTGGGTCTCCCCATGCTTGTCCCCACTTTGTGTGATTCATAATTGCTGGATCACCTGCACCAGTAGATTCGTTTGCAAATAACGATGTCCCTGCTAATGCAGTTACAGATACAGCTGCAGTTTTTTTAAAAAAGTCGCGTCTTGCGAGTACTTTTTCTTCCTGAGATTTATTATTATCCACATTTTCTCCTTAGTAATTTTTTTAATATTTTCAATATAATTAATACATAACACTACTATTTTATCTATAAAACAGTAGTTGCCATTCTGAAATTATACCATTTATTACTAAATAGCAAATATAATTATACAAAAAAGTGATATTAGAAGTGATATACTTGTGATATTTATATATTTTGTTACTATTTGAAACACAAAAAACTTGATAAGTAATTTTATGAGTATTATTTTATAAGTATTGCTAATATAAGATATGTATCGTCTATTTCATCAAACAAAAAGGGAATAGTGTATCCTTCATACTCAACATCTCTTATATCTTTATCCTCGCTATAGAAGGATTGTTTATACTTTTTTGCCTTTGTTGGGATATTGACAATGATAGTATCAAGATAAAGTTTAAATTTTTTAGCTTCATCATAGCTAGATGCTGAAATATCCTTTAAGATATCTTTTAATTGTTTTTCATATAATTCATTAGATAATATTTTCACTATTTTTCCAAGCCTTTGAGCCATAAGCTCGTATCTTTCATACTTTTAGAATAATCTTTAAATGTACTTTTGTCATTTTTGTACTTTTTCACTACTTCTTCTATCTCTTTTTTTATACTCTCAATATCTTTCATCTCTTTTATTTCTCTTTTTTATCCATAGTGTTTTTAGCACTTTTAATGGCATTGTTCAAAGCAACTTTTGCGATACTCCAAGCTTCTTTACCCATTCTTTTTGCCTCTAAAGCTTTTCCAGAACTAAATGCACTATCAGCTTTTTTAGTTGCTGTTTTTGTAAACTCATAAAACTTATCTTTCATAGCATTTGCAGCATCTTTAGAGATATGGACAAGTTCTTCTAAGTCATATCTCATCTCTTTGTTTACATTTATAAGGATTTTTCTAATGTTTTGCGTACTTTTTGATGCTTGGTTAATCACTACCTGAGAAAAAAGAGTATCGGTTTGGTTTAAATCTTCGATGATAGTATCATAATCTTCTACTAAAATATGCTTTGCTTCAACAGGAGTAAAGGCGAGTCTTTTTTTAAATCTAGTGATAGACTGAACAAGACCACCTCTCATGCCTCTTAGCGTTGCACCGAGAATGTTATCTGCTCTGTTTGGTGTTGCTTCAGAGACATCAATAGCTGAGTTGAGTATAGTAGATAAAATCTTTCTAACTCTTATAGTATTTAAAGAGCCCTCTTTTATGGCTTCAAAGGTAATATCTTTTGTGATTTCTGTGATGGTATCTTTTATATCACCATCTTTATCTTTTTCTAATGCTGTTATTATGGCTGACTCTACCATTTCACTTAAGATTTCATATAAGTCTATGGATTGTAGTTTTGCTTGATGTAGTTTTGCAAGAGCTGACTCTTTAGTCTCAAACTTT
>JALTUB010000089.1 GCA_027047745.1 Sulfurimonas sp. | reverse complement strand
ATCCTACACTATTTAGATATTCAAGATAAACATTCATAGGTTTTCTATAATCTAAACTTGAGTGAAATCTCTTAAAGTTGTATTTGTAAATATATGCTTTTACTCCTTCTTTTAAATCTCTAATTGTCTGATAATCGTTGATATAAATATTTCCATGTTTAAGAATTCTAAAAAATCTCTCAATTACTATATTATGGATACTTCTAGCTTTCCCATTCATTGAAATTTGAATCTTATGCTTGGGGTATAAGGCTCTTATACCCATATATTCCATAGCACTTTTTATAAGCTTTCTCCCTACCCAATAGCCCTCGTCCTCTAATGCTATCACAAGTCTTCGAGTTCCATAGTATGGAAACTCCGAGTGTATCTCATTGAGTTCATTAAGAAACTTTATATCCCACTCAGAACTAAACCTTTTAGAGTGTTAACTTTGCAATATGTAATAATTTGCACTGCTTATTGACCAATAACTTATGCTTGGTGTCCACAAACTTTTTTCTAGTTTTAGATGAGACCAAGCTTCGTAGCTTTTCCACAAGGAAGTCCTTTTCGACTGTAAGGTTTCCAACTTTCTTTGCAAGACTGTCATTAGAACTTTGAAGCACTTCAATCTGCTCTTTGTACTCTTTAACAACTGTGTTCTTGTCAAACGCCAACGACATATTGTCAAGAAACATCTTCTTCCAGTTCTTTACATTTACTGGCAACAGTTCATATTTAGTGTTAATTCAGCTTCTAAAACTTCTAGCACTACTTTAGCTTTGAATCCAGCTGTGTATGTCTTTCTCTTAGTACTCATTTTTTATCCCTCACTTTTATGTTCTTATTTTATCATCTGTCATTAGAATGTTGGTAACTAATCACCCCATCTAAAAGACAAAATTCCCCTCAATTACAGTTTTCAAGACTTCAAATTCATTTAAGCCTCTTTTACGAGAAGTATCAATAATAGACCTCAAATTTGCATAATTTTTAGCACCCTCAAGTGATTTAAATTGTCCTGATACTTTTTGCTTTACTTTTACATTACGAATTGCCCTTTCGCTAGCATTATTATCAGGTGGAATATTTTCATCAAGTAAAAATGTAAAGATTTTATCCTTAGATTTTTGAAATGATTTGACTTGTTTTTGAGTTTCACTTTTATCAATAGTCGGCATTGTTAAAAGATGCTCAAGCATCTTGTCATACTCTTCTTTAAGTCTTACTCTTTGTAAAGGTATCAATGCTTCTTTATGATCTTTCATTGCTTCACTAATGAGTAGTTTAAGTGCCTTACTTAACTTAGTATCATCACACTCAATAGCATAGTTTAAATCTCTCATTTTATGTGCTAAGCATAACTGCTCACTTACACACTCTAATGAACTATATGATGAGTAGTTATCATGTACTACACAAGCATTTTTAAACCCAGTTTCAAAGGTGTCTGTAATCACTTTAGTACCACGAGACTTATTGGCTACTATAAGAGTATTATCTTTATCTTGAAATGTCCAGTGCCAATGTTTACTACCATTTACCTTACACCCTGTCTCATCAATGCCTATAATAGCTGATTTACTCAGTAGCATTTGGATTTTCGTGATTTCACCTTGTGAGAGTTTTGAAGCCTTGGAAAGAAGATTATTGACACTTCCTTCAGAAAGAGTAATGTTAAAAAGATTCCAAAGTAGTGATACAACTCTTTTATTAGTACCCCAAGGGCATTTCCTCCCTTCGGTCAGGGCACATATATTGAGAAGTGCTCAAATAAGAAACGATTGCAATAATAGTTTTTCCATAACTCACATTAGGTGTTACAGTTGCACAAAAGTTATTGTCATGATTATCATAACCACATGAGGGACACTTTTTACTAAAGCTTTGGTACTCTGAAATCTTTGTATCAATAGATGACAATTCTAAATCAACAACTTGTCGTTTCTCTTTAAGTGTAGCTACAACTGCCGAGATATCAATACCACATTTTTTACAAGTACTCAGAGTAAAAGGAACTTCAATAATTTCATCTGGTGTACTACTTTGAAGTAAGGTTCTTCCTTCCCTTCCAAACTGAGCACCAACACTTTTAGAACTCTTCTCTCGAAGGGATTGATTCTTCTTATTTTTCTTGTCAGGTGGTGCTATTTCACTTGAAGGTGAAATACTTGAATTATTAGAGTTTTTCGGTGGTTTCTCTTGTTTGATATTATCTTGAAGGTCTTCTATAT